>DASXRF010000390.1:0-1820 GCA_036506755.1 Solirubrobacteraceae bacterium
AGACGCCGGGGCCGGTGAAGGGCAGCAGGATGCGGTCGCACGACGGCGTGGTGATCCCGCCGCGGCGCCGCCAGGCGAAAGCGCCGAGCGCGGCACCACCAGCGGCGGCGACGACGGCGACGATGATCACGGCGCCGGTGCTCATGCCGGTCGCTCGTGGCGGCGGGCGCGGTCGGCGACGATCCGGACGTCGACGCCGGGTGGGGTGGCGTGCATGAGGCGCTGGGGGAGGGGCTCGCGCAGGCGGGCGAGGCCACGGCGGGGCCGTGATTCGCCGACGAGGATGTATGTGGTGCCGCGTTCGCGGACGACGCGCGCGGCGGTCTGGACTATGTCTTCGCCCTCCTCGACGAGCAGGTTGGCGCCGAGCATCGAGGTCAGGTGGCGCAGGGCGTTGAGCTGGCGATCGTGCTCTTCGCTGTGGTCGCCGGGCGGGCGGACCCAGAGGACGTCGAGGTCGGCGGCGAGTCGCTGGGCGGAGCGCCACGCCCGGCGGACGAGCCGTTGCGCGCTGGGCTGCGGCTGGACGAGCGCGAGCAGCCGCTCGGCGACGGCCGCGGCGCCCTCCTGCTCCATGCGGTCCTCGCGCGTGCCGACGACGGGTGGCTGCTCGACGACGCGCCTGGAGCCGACCTCCTCGGCGACCTGGCGCAGCGCGGTCTCGCGCAGCGCCTGGAGGTTCTCGACCGTGAAGAAACCGTTCAGCGCGGCCCCGACGCGTTCCGGCGGGTAGACCTTGCCGGCGCGGAGACGTTCGAGCAATGCCTCGGGGGTCAGGTCGACGAGGACGATCTCGTCGGCGCGTTGAAGGACCGAGTCGGGGATGGTCTCGCGCACGACGATCCCGGACATCTCGGCGACCTGGTCGTTGAGCGACTCGAGGTGCTGGACGTTGAGGGTGGAGTACACGTCGATGCCGGCGGCGAGCACGTCCTCGACGTCCTCGTAGCGCTTGCCGTGTTCGAGCCCGGGCGCGTTGGTGTGGGCGAGCTCGTCGATGAGCGCGAGCTCGGGCGCGCGGTACAGGAGCGCCGATAGGTCCAGGTCCTCCAGCGTGGTGCCGCGGTACTCGACGCGCCGGCGCGGGAGGATCTCGAGGTCCCATCCGAGGGCGGTCGTCTCGGCGCGTCCGTGCGTCTCCAGCAGTCCCACCACGACGTCGACGCCAGCCGCCGCCTGGGCGCGTCCCTCCTGGAGCATCCGGTAGGTCTTGCCCACGCCGGCTGCCATGCCGAGGAAGACCTTCAGACGCCCACGGCTCACGCCTCGAGCATCGGCGGGTGCCGCATAGGGGCTGTGGAGATCGTGGCCTTCCATGTGGAGATTTCGTGCAGGCGCGCTACATGGCGAAGCGGTATCCGACGCCGGGGTCGGTGCGGATGAAGCGCGGCCGCTCGCCCTCGGGCTCGAGCTTGCGGCGCAGGTTGGCGATATGGCTGCGCAGCGCCTGGGTGTCGTCGACGTACTGCGGCCCCCAGACCTCGCTGAGCAGCGTGCGGTGGGTCATCAGCCGCCCGCGGTTGCGAACGAGCACCCGCAAAAGGTCGAACTCGATCGGCGTGAGGTGGACCTCCTCGCCGGCGCGTCGGACCGAGCGACCGGCGAGGTCGATCTCCAGGTTGTCGACGCGCACGACCGGCTCTTCCGCGCCGCCGGCGGCGCGGCGCAACGCGGCCGCGAGGCGGGCCAGCAGCTCGCGCGGGCCGAAAGGCTTGGTGACATAGTCGTCGGCGCCGGCCTCCAGCGCGCGGACCTTGGCGTCCTCCTCGCCGACGGCAGAGAGCACGAGGACCGGCAACTGGCTCCACTCGCGCAGCTGG
>DASXRF010000391.1:0-8771 GCA_036506755.1 Solirubrobacteraceae bacterium
TGCAATGAGTGACCAATCACACACAAAGCATCGGAGGCCGAAGATGCCCTCGCCGTCGCGCCCCCGCTGGACCTTCGCGGTCGTCAGCCTCGCGCTGTTCATGATCACCCTGGACAACCTCGTCGTGACGACCGCGCTGCCGTCGATCCGCGTCGATCTCGGCGCGTCGATCCAGGCGCTCGAGTGGACGGTCAACGCGTACACGCTGTCGTTCGCGGTCCTGCTGCTGCCGGCCGCAGCGCTCGGCGATCGCTTCGGCCGCCGGCGTATGTTCGTGGCCGGCCTCGGCCTGTTCACCGTCGCCTCGGCGCTCGCCGCGCTGGCGCCGAGCACCGGCGCGCTGATCGCCGCGCGCGCCGTCCAGGGCGCGGGCGGGGCGGTCATCGCCCCGCTGAGTCTGACGCTGCTGGCCGACGCCGTCCCGGCCGGCAAGCGGGGCCTGGCGCTCGGCGCGTGGTCGGGGGTCAGCGGCCTCGGCGTCGCGCTCGGGCCGGTTGTCGGAGGCGCCGTGGTCGACGGCTTCGACTGGACGTGGATCTTCTGGCTCAACGTGCCGGTGGGTCTCGCGCTGCTTGCGCCCGCGGCGCGGCGCCTGCGCGAGAGCCGGGGCCCGGCGGACCGCCTCGACGTGCCCGGCCTGGCGCTCGCGGCCGGCGGCCTGCTCGCCCTGACCTACGCCGCCGTGGAGTCCGCCGACCGTGGCTGGGGCAGCGCGTTCGTCGTCGGCGACCTGGCCGCGGGCGCGGCGCTGCTGGCCGCGTTCGTCGCGTGCGAGCGCCGCGCGCCGGCGCCGATGCTCCCGCTGCACCTGTTCCGCTCGCGCGCCTTCGCGGCGACCAACCTCGTCTCGCTGGCCATGTACTTCGGGGTGTTCGGCTCGATCTTCTTCTTCGCGCAGTTCTTCCAAACCGCGCAGGGCCTCTCGCCGCTCGAGGCGGGGCTGCGCACGCTGCCGTGGACGGGCATGCCGATGCTCGTCGCGCCGCTCGCCGGCCTGCTCTCCGACCGCGTCGGCTCGCGTCCCCTGATGGCCGCCGGCCTCGTGCTCCAGGCGATCGCGGTCGCGTGGATCGCCTCGATCAGCGAGCCGTCGCTGGCCTATTCGCGGCTCGTCGTCCCGTTCGTCATGGGCGGCGTGGGGATGGCGCTCGTGTTCGCGCCGGCGGCCAACGCGGTGCTCGGCGCGGTCCGGCCGAGCGAGGCCGGGCAGGCGTCCGGCGCGACGAACGCGATCCGCGAGGTCGGCGGCGTCTTCGGCGTCGCCGTCCTGGCCAGCGTGTTCTCGGGCGCGGGCTCCTACGCCTCGCCGCAGGCGTTCAACGACGGGCTCGTCGCCGCCGGCTGGGTCGGCGCGGCGGTGCTCGCCGCCGGGGCGGTCGCGGCGCTGTTCGTGCCCCGGGCGCAGCCGGCGGCGCAGCGCGGCCCGGCGGTCGAGCCCGCCACCGCCTAGTGGACCCGTCCGCAGGTCCGACGGGTTTCGGACGCCGTCCGCTGCCGCCCGGCGCCGCGCGACGGTCCTCGATGTGGCTGGGCCACGCCTTCGGACGTCGCGCGGCCCCGGTCGGGACCGGACGACGCCCGACGACCCGCCCGACTTACGGACGCGCCCACTAGCGCCAAGCGGCGGGCGGGCGCGGCGGCGATTGTGGTCACCGCGCGCGCCCGCCCTTCGTCACAGAAGCACGCCCTCGAGGGCCAGCAGCCGCTCCTTCCGGTGCAGGCCGCCGGTGTAGCCGCCCAGCGCGCCGCCGGTGCGCAGCACGCGGTGGCAGGGGACGACGATCGGCACCGGGTTGGCGCCCAGCGCGTTGCCGGCCGCGCGCACGGCCGCCGGGTTGCCGGCGGCGGCGGCGACGTCGCGGTACGAGCTCGTCGCGCCGAACGGGATCCGCGCGGTGGCCTCGAGCAGGCGGCGCGCGAACGGGCCGCGCACCAGCCCGAGGTCGACCGGCAGCTCGAAGGCGTGGCGCGCGCCGGCGAAGTACTCGTCGAGCTGGCGGCGCACGTCGTCCAGGCGGGCGGGCGCCTCGAGCACGCGCGGGGACAGGCGCGCCGCGAGCGAGTCGAGGATCGCGTCGGCGCCGCCGTCCTCGTAGGCCAGGCAGGCCAGGCCGCGCGGCGTGCGGGCGGCGAGGACGCGCCCGACGGGCGTGTCGACCTCGCAGTAGGCGACGTCGAGCAGCCCCTCGGCCGCGGCGCGGTGGAGGGCGAAGGGCGGCGCGCTGCCGCGGGGCGGGTGAAGCATGGCGGTCACGGTCGGTACTCCTCTCGCAGGCGGGCGAGGCCGTCGGCGATGCGGCGCCGGGCGGCCTCAGGGGTGATGCGTAGGGCGGCGGCGACCTCGGCGGGTTGCAGGTCGCCGGCGTAGCGCAGGGTGAGCGCAGCGCGCTGGCCGGGCGGCAGGGCGCGGACCGCGGCCCACAGCGCCTCGTCTGACTCGGGATCGGGCTCGGGGGCGGCGTGCTCGTCGCCGAGCGCGCCGACCGCGACCGGCCGGCGCGCGCGGGCGCGGTGGACGTCGAGCGCCTTGCGGTGCGCGATCGTCAGCGCCCACGCCCGCAGGTTCGAGCGCGCCCGCAGCCGCGGGTAGGCCCGCAGCGCGGCCAGGCACGCCTCCTGGAAGGCGTCGTCGGCCTCCTCGCGGCCCACCGACGCGGCGCACAGGCGCCACATCGCGTCGGCGTGGTCGTCGAGGAAGCGCTGGAAGGGTGGCAGGGTCACGCGCGTAGAACGCGCGCTAGCCGGCGTTCGTGAGGGCGCGGGAACCCTCGCTGCGCGTGGCGTGCCTCATGCGGCTCGTCCCGCGAGCCGGCGCAGCGCCGGCGCGACGCGGTAGCGCTCCTCGCCGAGCTCGCCGCGCAGGGCGTCGAGCACGCCGACGACGTGGCGCGCGCCGAGCAGCTCGAGCCAGGCGAACGGCCCGCGCGGGTGGTTGAGCGCAAGCACCATGCCGTCGTCGACGTCCTCGGGCGTGCCGACGCCCTCGGTCACCGCGAACGACGCCTCGTTGACCAGCTGGCTGACGATGCGGCCGAGGACCAGCCCGGGCGCGTCGCCGACCCACGCGGTGTGCAGGCCCAGCGCGTCGAAGAAGCCCTCGACCGCCTCGACGCGCTTGCCGGTCAGCTCGACCAGCCCGAGCGTCGGCAGCGCGTGGAAGCCGACCGCGCCGCCGAGCCCGTTCAGCGACCCGGTGGCCAGCAGCGGCACACGCGTGCCGCCGACGTCGATCGTGCCGTCCTCGGCGGAGGTCACCGCCCAGCCGGTCTCCCGCGCGCGCTCGCGCAGCGCGTCGAGCACGGGGAAGCCGCCGCCGATGCCCACGCTGCCGCCGCCACGCGCCTCGGGCGCCGGCGGGTCCTCGGGGCGCCCGGGCGGATAGGCGTACCAGCCGCGCCCGGTCTTGCGGCCCAGCCAGCCCGCAGCGACCATCTTCGCGCTCAGCGGGGAGGGCCGCCAGCGCGGCTCGCCGAAGCTCTGCTCGTAGAACGACTGCGCGACGGCGAAGCCGACGTCGATGCCGCCGAAGTCCTGCAGCTCGAAGGGGCCCATGCGAAAGCCGCCGCCGAGCCGGACGATGCGGTCGATCGTCTCGACGTCGGCCACGCGGGCCTGCAGCAGGTTGAGGGCCTCGACGCCGAACGGGCGGTTGGAGCGGTTGACGAGGAACCCGGGGCCGTCGGTCGCGTTGACGACCCGCTTGCCCATCGCCTCGCCGAGCGCGCGGATGCGCGCGAGGGCGTCCTCGGAGCTGGCCGCGCCGGCCACCACCTCGACGAGCTTCATCCGCGTCGCCGGGTTGAAGAAGTGAAAGCCGACCACGCGCTCGGGCCTGGGCACGCCGGCGGCGATCGCGGTCACCAGCAGCGAGGACGTGTTGGTGGCCAGGACCGCGTCGGGGTTGGCCTCGCCGAGGCGCGCGAACAGCTCGCGCTTGGGCTCGATCCTCTCGACGATCGCCTCGACGATCACGTCGGCGCGGGCGATGTCGTCGAGGCCGCCTGCGGCGGCCAGGCTCTCGTCGAGGCCCGCCGCCCAGCGCCCGCGCTCGGCGCCGCCGGCGAGCTCGTCACGCGCCCGCTGCAGCCCGCGGTCGAGCGCCTCGGCGTCGGCGTCCCACAGCAGCGTCTGCTCGCCCGCCACACAGCCGAGCGCGGCGATGAGCGAGCCCATCGTCCCGCCCCCGACGACGCCGATCACGCGCCCGTGGGGACCGGCGTCGGCTTCGGCTGGTCGGGCACGAGCGCGTTGATCCCGGTCAGCGAGCGCCCGATGATCAGCTTCTGGATCTGGCTGGTGCCCTCGTAGAGCGTCGTCACCCGGACGTCGCGGAACCAGCGCTCGACGGGGTGGTCGTCGACGTAACCGGCGCCGCCGTGGACCTGGATCGCCGTGTTCGCGCACCACTGCGCGGCCTCGGTGGCGAACAGCTTGGCGATCGACGTCTCGGTCGTGTTCGGCGCGCCGCGGTCCTTCAGCCAGCCCGCCCGCCACGTCAGCATGCGCGCGGCGTCCTCGCGCAGCTTCATGTCGGCGAGCATCTCCTGCACGAGCTGGAAGGCGGCGATCGGGCGGCCGAACTGCTCGCGCTCGGTCGCGTAACGCGTCGACTCCTCGACGCAGCCGCGGCAGATGCCCACGCAGCCGGCGGCGACGCTGAAGCGTCCCGAGTCCAGCGCGCTCATCGCGACCTTGAAGCCGTCGCCGACCTCGCCGAGCAGCGCGTCGTCGGGCGCGAAGACGTCGTCGAGCGAGATCGCAGCGGTGTCCGACGCGTGCAGGCCCATCTTGCCGTGGATCTCCGAGGGCTGGAAGCCGTCCTGGTCGGTGTCGACCAGGAAGCACGCGACGCCGCGGTGCTTGAGCTCGGGGTCGGTCTGGGCGAACACGAGGGCGACCTTCGCGTGGTTGCCCATCGAGATCCACATCTTGGCTCCGTTGATGACCCAGCCGCCGTCGACCTTGCGGGCGCGCGTCTTCTGGTTGGCCGCGTCGCTGCCGGTGTCGGGCTCGGTCAGGCCGAAGCAGCCCAGCCACTCGCCGCCGCAGAGCTTGGGGAGGTAGTGCTGCTTCTGCTCCTCGGTGCCCCACTTGAGGATCGACGAGCACACGAGCGACGTCTGCACGGAGACGACCGTGCGCATGGCGCTGTCGGCGCGGCCCACCTCCTCGACGACCAGGCCGTAGGTGACGTAGTCCAGCCCCGCGCCGCCGTACTCGCGCGGGACGATCGCCCCGAGGTAGCCCTGGTCGGCGATCTTGCGCACCAGGTCGGTGTCGAAGTGCGTGTTGCGCGCGTTCTCGCGCGCACGGTCCCAGATCTCGCGGTCGGCGAACTCGCGGGCCGTGCGCTGGATCAGCTGCTGCTCGTCGGAAAGCTCGAAGTCCATGCCCGCAGTTCTACTCCCGCCCGAGCAGCACCGTCGCCTGCGACGACAGCACGCCGCCGTTGCCGTGGACGAGCGCGACCTCCGCGCCGGCGACCTGGCGCTCGCCGCACTCGCCGCGCAGCTGGCGCACCGCCTCGACGAGGATCAACAGCCCGTACATCCCGGGATGGCAGTACGACAGCCCGCCGCCGTTCGTGTCGACCGGCAGCTCGCCGCCCGGCGCGATCCGCCCGCCGGAGACGAACTCGCCGCCCTCGCCCTTGGCGCAGAAGCCGAGGTCCTCGAGGAAGAGGACGGGGGTGATCGTGAACGCGTCGTAGAGCTCGACCACGTCGACGTCGGCGGGGCGCAGGCCGGCCTCGGCGAAGGCGCGCGCGCCGGACTCGGCGGCGGCGGTCCTGACGAGATCGGGCATCGCGGAGATGTGCCGGTGCGTCTGCGCCTCGGCCGCGCCGAGCACGTGGACGGGCGGCTTGCGCAGCGACCGCGCGCGCTCGGCCGAGACGACCACGGCGGCGGCGCCGCCGTCGGTGACCAGGCAGCAGTCGCGCACGCCGAGCGGATCGGAGACCATCGGCGCCGCGAGGACGTCGGCGACGGTCAGCGGATCGCGCGACCACGCGACGGGGTTCAGCCGGGCCCACTCGCGCGCGGCGACCGCGACCTCGGCGAGCTGCTCGCGCGTCGTGCCGAACTCGTGCATGTGGCGCGCGGCGGCCAGCGCGTAGGCGGTGACCGGCAGCCACGGGCGGTAGGGCGCCTCGTAGGGGGAGACGTCGCGCATCCGCGAGCGCTCGCGCCCGGCCGAGCGCTGCGTGGAGCCGTAGGCGATCAGCGCGACGTCGCACAGCCCGGCCGAGATCGCCGCGCGCGCGTGGTTGACGTGCGCCTCGAACGACGAGCCGCCGATCTGCGTGGAGTCCGAGTAGCGCGGCCGGATGCCCAGGTACTCGCCGAGGGCGACGGTCGGCATCGGCATCTGCGTCGAGGCCGAGAAGAGGCCGTCGACGTCGTCCACGCCCAGCCCGCAGTCGTCGAGCGCGCGGCGGGCGGCCTGCGCCATCACGTCGGCGGGCGTCAGGCCGGGCGCGACCAGCCCGAGGTCGGACTCCGCGACGCCGGCGATGGCGACGCCCTTCATGGCGCCGGCTCGAAGACGGGCACGCCGTCGTCGAAGGCCACGCGCACGCGCATCCCGATCCGCCCGCCGCCGCGCACGGTGCTCATCATCCGGAAGCCCTCGTCGAGGTCGACGAGCGAGACGTCGTGGGGCTCCTCGCCGCGCCGGCGCACCGTCGTCGTCGCGTAAACCGTCCCCAGCCCCGAGCTGACCCGCCACTCGTAGGGCCCGACACGCGGGTGGAAGACCGCCCGACCGTCCTCGTCGACCTGGTAGGCGAGCTGACCGCGCGCGCAGTGCTCGGCGAAGACCTCGGCAGGCGAGCGCACGGCGTGCGATCCTACGTGTGGGTTGGATCCGTTCGCGGTCATCATGCTGGGAGGGACGGCGCTCCTCGTCATCGCGCTGATGCTCATCGGCGCGTTCCATCCGCGCTCGGGCGCCGACGTGCTGCAGTGGCGCCCGACGCGCTCGCCCGAGGTCGAGGCGCAGAACGAGATCGACGACGTCGAGCAGATGCTCGAGGCGGCCAACGAGCGCCGCCGCGCGCGCGGCCTGCCCGATCGCACGATCGAGGACATCGAGCGCTCGATGCGCGAGCAGCGCGACGCCCAGCAGCGCCACCACGAGGCCTACATGGCCGACCAGGAGATCGACCAGCTGCTCGCGCTCAAGAACGAGCGCCGCGCGCGCCGCGGGCTGCCGCCGCTGACGCGCGAGGAGTACGAGGCGCAGCTGCGCAAGTCCTAAGTGGCGTAGGTGTCGCGCCTGCTGATGGTCGGAGGCGGCTGCCGCGGCCTGGCGCTCGCGCGCGAGCTGATCGAGGAGGGCCACGCGGTGCGGGCGACCACGCGCGGCGAGGCGCGCCGCGCGCAGATCGAGGCGGTCGGCGCCGAGTGCGTGATCGCCGATCCCGACCGGATCGGCTCGCTGCGCTACGCGCTCGACAACGTGACGCTGCTGTTGTGGCTGCTCGGCACCGCGCGGGGAGCGAACGTCGCGGAGCTGCACGGGTCGCGCTGGGCGATGATGCTCGAGAAGACCATCGATACGAGCGTCCGCGGGGTCGTCTACGAGGCGGCGGGGAAGGCCGGCCCGGGGGTGCTCGCCGAGGGCCGGCGCATCGGCGAGCGGCTGGCCGCCTACAACGAGATCCCGCTGCGTGCGGTCGACGCGGACCCCGCCGACCCGGCGGTCTGGGTGCCCGCGATGCGGGCCGCCGTCGAGTCGCTGCTGGCCGCTTGATTAGAATTCCCTGAAAGCTGATCAGGAATTCCCTATAGGAAGGATTGTCCGTGGCGGACTACGCAAAGGACGTGCTCGTCGACACCCACTGGGTCGAGGAGCACCTCGACGACGACTCGATCCGCATCGTGGAGGTGGACGAGAACCCCGCGCTCTACGCCGAGGCCCACATCCCGGGTGCGATCGGCTTCGACTGGAAGACCGACCTGCAGGACCAGGTCAAGCGCGACTTCCTCGGCCCGGAGGACTTCGGGCGGCTCTTCGGCTCGCGCGGCATCTCGAACGACCACACGATCGTCCTGTACGGCGACCGCAACAACTGGTTCGCCGCCTACACCTACTGGTACCTGAAGTACTACGGGCACGACAAGGTCGTCCTCGTCAACGGCCCGCGCGAGAAGTGGATCTCCGAGGACCGGCCGACGACCGCCGACGTCCCGAGCTACGAGCCGGCGACGTTCACCGCCCGGCCCGGGGACGAGGCGATCCGCGCCAAGCGCGACGAGGTCCTCCAGGTCGTGCAGTCCAACGGGCGCCGGCTCGTCGACGTCCGCTCGCCCCAGGAGTACTCCGGCGAGCTGATCGCGATGGCGGGCTACGAGCAGGAGGGCGCGCAGCGCGGCGGGCACATCCCCGGCGCCAGGTCGGTCCCGTGGGCGCAGGCCGTCAAGGAGGACGGCACGTTCAAGACCGCCGACGAGCTGCGCCGCCTCTACACCGACAAGGGCGTGCTGACCGGCGACCCCATCATCGCCTACTGCCGCATCGGCGAGCGCTCGGCCCACACCTGGTTCGTGCTGCATGAGCTCCTCGGCGAGGACGACGTCAAGCTCGTCAACGGCCCGCGCGAGAAGTGGATCGCTGAGGGCCGCCCGACCAGCACCGACGTCCCGTCCTACGCGCCGGCGACGTTCACCGCACAGCCCGGCGACGAGGCGATCCGCGCCAAGCGCGACGAGGTCCTCCAGGTCGTGCAGTCCAACGGGCGCCGGCTCGTCGACGTCCGCTCGCCCCAG
>DASXRF010000392.1:0-8957 GCA_036506755.1 Solirubrobacteraceae bacterium
CCCGGCGCGCCGAGCGCCGACCGGCTGTGCGCCTTCGGCGAAGCGATGCTCGACCACCTCGAGGAGCACTACGACCTGCTGTGGGAGGCCGAGCGGGGCCGCCACTTCCGCCTCGGCCCCTACGCGTTCCGCCGCACGCACCTGCTGCTGCTGCTGCGCCAGGCCAACCCCGGATGCGACGCCGAGATGGCGGCCGAGGCCCTGCTCGCGCTGCTCTCGCCGGGGCTGTTCATGCACCTGCGCGGCGAGCGCGGCTTCGAGCTCGAGCGCCTCAAGGCGGGCTGGCACAGCGCGGTCGCCGGTTGGCTGACCCCGGCAGATGCGTCTCGCGGGCCCGCACGGTCCGATGCCGGGGACCCCCGCCCTCGCGCGTAGCCCACGTAACGCCGCGACCAACTGACCGGAGCGTGGTGCGGCGCCGGTCGAGCGTCGGGGTAGGCCGCCGCGTCGACCGGCTTGGCGGCAACCTCATCACGATCCACCGGGTGCTGGTGTAATCCTCCGGACAATGATGGGGATGCAGGTGCTCCAGCGGCTGACCGCCACGTCCTCCGGCGCCGCGCCCGCGGGCGGCGACCGGCTGGAGACCCTGTACGTCCCCCACCGCCCGCCGGCGGTCCGACCGGCCGCCGTGGCGGCGGCCGTGCTCTTCGCCGCGGCCGGCGTCCTGGCCTTGCTGGCGCCGGCGCTGCCCGGCGCCGTGCCGCGCGCCAGCACCACCCTGAACGCCCTGGCCGTCGCCGACCTCGTGACGGCCGGCGTCCTCGTCGTGCTCCCCTGGCACCGGCTCGGCCGGCGCGGGCTTGTCGCCGTCGCCGTCCTGGCGCTCGCGCTGGCCGCGGCGTACGGCCTGGCGGACCTCGTCCCGGCGTACGGCTATCCCCTGTTCTTCATGGTCGTCTACGGGTGGGTCGGTCTCGCGCTGCCGCCGCGCTGGCCGCTCGCCCTCGCGCCCGTCCTGGCGGTCGCCTACGTCCTTCCGCTCGTCGACCACGGCGCGGCGGCCGTCGGAACCGCCGTCATCGCCGTCCCGATGCTCGTCCTCCTCGCCGAGCTCGTGGCAACGTCCTTCGCCCGCCTGGAGCGCGAGGGCGGCCGGCTCGCGGTCGCCGCCCTGCTCGACGAGCTCACGGGCCTCGGGAACCGGCGGATGGCCAACACCATGCTCGACACGCTGCGGCCCGGCGACGCCGTGCTCATGGTCGACGTCGACCGGTTCAAGGAAGTCAACGACACCCACGGCCACGCGGTGGGCGATCGACTGCTCAGCGAGCTCGGCGAGTTCCTCACGCGCCACGTCCGCCGCGACGACGTCGTGACGCGCATGGGCGGCGAGGAGTTCCTCGTCATCCTGCGCGGGGCACACGAGCACGCGGGCCGCCTCGCGAGCGGGCTGGTGCGCGCGTGGCGCGCGACCGCGCCGATGGCGACCGTCAGCATCGGCGTCACCGTCCACGAGGGGGGCGAGCCGGCTCAGCGCACGGTCGAGCGCGCCGACGCTCGCGTCTACCGGGCCAAGCGCGCGGGGCGCAACTGCGCGTGGGGCGAGGAGCGCCTGGCCGAGGCCTGAGGCCTACTCGTCGTCGCGCGGCGAGCGCGCCGGCTCGATCACGCCGAGGATCTCGCGCACGCGGCAGA
This sequence comes from Solirubrobacteraceae bacterium, assembly GCA_036506755.1. Classification (GTDB taxonomy): domain Bacteria; phylum Actinomycetota; class Thermoleophilia; order Solirubrobacterales; family Solirubrobacteraceae; genus DASXRF01. The sequence continues at coordinate 1,639 of DASXRF010000392.1, forward strand.
CCAGCAGCCGCTCGTCCTCGACCTCCACCCACACGCCGGCCGAGCGCGGGAAGACGACGTGGTCGCCGGGAGCGACGGGCATGCTGAAGTCCGGAAGATCGGGAGGGCCTTCGCCGACGGCGAGGACGATGCCCTCGTTGGGCGGCAGGTCGTGGGTTCCCTGCGGGATGAGCAGGCCCGACTTGCGCATGCGGTCGGGCTCGAGCTCCTTGATGACGACCTGGTCGAAGAGGGGGCGGAGGACGTCGGCCATCGCCGTACGATCGCAGGGCAGGTCGACACGGTCGAGTACTCATCTGTTTCTGTGATGTACTACACTCGATCCATGAACGTGTCGCTGCTCCTCGATCCCCATCCGCCCGAACCGGCGCGCATGCCCCGCGAGCAGGTCGCGGCCTCGCAGCGGGCTCGGCTCCTGCGCGCGATGGCCGAGGCCGTCGCCGAAAAGGGGTATGCCCACACCGTCGTGGCCGACGTCGTCGCCCGCGCGCGCGTGTCCCGCAAGACCTTCTACGAGCACTTCGACTCCATGGAGGCGTGCTTCCTGGCGACGTTCGACGAGTGCGTCGCCGTGGTGCGCGCCGCCCTCGAGCAGCCGCTCGATCCGTCGCTCCCGGTCGCCGAGCAGGGCCGGCGGATGATCGAGTCCTACCTCGGGCTCTTGGCCGCCGAGCCGAGGATCGCCAAGACGAACCTCGTCGAGGTCTACGCGGTCGGCCCGCGCGCCGCCGAGCGCCGCCGCGCCGCGCTCGCGGGCTTCGCCGAGCTGCTCAAGCTGCTTCACGCGCGCCTGCGCGAGGAGGGCCGCGGCGGCCGTGAGCTCGGCGACCTCGACTACGAGCTCATCGTGGGCGGCGTCAGCGCGGCCGTCACGATCAGGGTGGCCACGGGCGACGCCGCGAGCCTGCCCGCGCTCGCGCCGGCGCTGACCGACTACGTCTTGCGCGCCCTCGGCGCCGAGGAGGCGTGACCATGGCGGGGCGGCTCGAAGGCCGGCGCGTCCTGGTCGTGGGCGGCGGCCAGCAGGACTACGGGATCGAGGACCCGCCCCCCGGCAACGGCCGGGCGATGTCGGTCCTGTTCGCGCGCGAGGGCGCCGCGGTCGCGGTCGCCGACCTCGACGCCGCGAGCGCCGAGGCGACCGTCGCGCTGGTACGCGAGGCGGGCGCCCAGGGCCTCGCGGTGACGGGCGACGCCGCGGACGAGGCGGATCTCGAGCGCATGTTCGAGGAGGCGCGCTCGGGCCTCGGCGGGCTCGACGGCCTGGTGATGAACGTCGGGATCGGCGGGGGCCTGGGCTTCGCGGGGACCACCGTGGAGGATTGGGACCGCGTGCTGGCGGTGAACCTGCGCTCGCACTTCCTCGGCTGCAAGCAAGCGCTCGCCACGTTCGGCGAGGGCGCCAGCGTCGTGCTGATCGGCTCGCTCGCCGGGCGCGAGTCGATGCCCTACCCGGCCTACGCCGCCTCCAAGGCCGCGCTGGAGGCGGTCTGCCGCAACGCCGCGGTCGAGGGCGCGCCGCGGCTGCGGGTGAACCTGCTCGTGCCCGGGCTCATCGACACGTCGCTCGGGCGCCTGGCGACGAGCCTCAACCCCGCGCGCGGCCAGGTCCGCATCCCCGCGGGCCGCCAGGGCTCGGCGTGGGAGGTCGCGCAGTGCGCGCTGTTCCTGCTCAGCGACGAGTCCTCGTACGTCACCGGCCAGCCGCTCGTCGTCGACGGCGGGCTCAGCGTGGCAGTCAGGAGTTGACCCGATGCCCCGGATCGAACCCCTCCCCGAAGCCGAGTGGGACGCCGACCTGCGCCCCATCCTCGAGGCCAGCCCCCGCAGCCTCGACGGCCGCCTCGGCGACAACAACATCTTCCCCAGCCTCGCCCGCCACAAGGAGCTCTTCCAGGCGTGGCTGCCCTTCGGCGGCTACCTGCTGCGTGCCGGCACGCTCCCCGAGCGCGAGCGCGAGCTGCTGATCCTGCGCACCGGCTACAACTGCGGCTCGGACTACGAGTGGGGCCAGCACGTGCGCATCTCGGAGGCGATCGGCATGGATCGCGCGGAGATCCTGCGCGTCGCGGAGGGGCCGGACGCCGACGGGTGGTCGGCGGCCGACGCGACCCTGCTGCGGGCAGCCGACGAGCTCCACGAGCACGCCAAGATCTCCGACGGCACGTGGGCCCGACTCGCCGAGGCCTACGACGAGCGGGGCCTGATCGAGATCACCATCCTCGTCGGCCACTACCACCTGGTGGCCTTCGCCCTCAACTCGCTCGAGGTCGAGCTCGACGCGGGGCTCGAGTCCCTGCCCTGAGGTGCCAGAGATGCTCCAGAAGATGATCGACGGGCTCGGCGCCCTCGTGAACGCGGGCACGTGGCGCGGCATGCTCGGCGCGCCGAGCACGGAGCGGCTGGGCCGGGCGGTCGACGGCAAGGTCGTGCTGGTCACGGGCGCGTCGGCCGGCACCGGCCGGGCCACCGCTCGCGCGCTCGGCGCGGCCGGCGCGACGGTGCTGCTCGTGGCGCGCTCGCAGGACAAGCTCGACGTCCTCGCCGCCCAGATCGCCGCCGACGGCGGCACCGCGCACGTGCTGGCGACTGACCTGGGCGACGTGGACGCCGCCCATGCGCTGGGCGAGACGATCCTCGAGCGCTACGGCGGCGTCGACGTCGTCGTCAACAACGCGGGCCTGTCGATCCGCCGCTCGATCGAGCTCTCCTACGACCGCTTCCACGACTTCGACCGCACGATCCGCATCAACTACCTGGGCCCCGTGCGGCTGCTGCTCACGCTGCTGCCCGCGATGCGCGAGCGCGGCGACGGCCACATCGTCAACGTCTCGACCGTCGGCGTGCGGCTGCCCGACGCGCCGCGCTACACGGCGTACCTGGCGTCCAAGGGGGCCTTCGACATCTGGCTGCGCGGGGTCGCCCCCGAGGTGCGCGGGGACGGCATCGCCTGCACGTCGATGTACTTCGGCCTCGTCCACACGCGGATGAGCGGCGCGACGTCGCTGTATCACTACATCCCGGGCTTGACGCCCGAGCGGGCCGCCGCCGACGTGTGCTGGGCGATCATCGACCGGCCGACGACGACGGGTCCGGTCTGGGCCAAGGTCGGCGGCCTGGCCGCGGACGCCGCCCGCGGCGGGCTCGAGCCCGTGCTCAGCCGGTACTACCGCCTGAGCACCGACTCCGCCCGCGCGCGCGGCGAGACCGCCCGGGGCGGCCTCGAGATCCCCGCGCTGGAGCGCGTCAGCCGGCTCGCCGGCCGCGGCGCCAAGGGGCCGACGGCGACATGAGGACGCTCGGTCTCGCGCCCGCGGCGGCCGTCGCGCTGGGCCGCGCCGGGATCCTGGCGCCCGTCCGGCCGGACCGGCTGGCGGCCATGGCCGCGGCGGCCGCGCGCTGCGGGCCGACGCTCGCCGCGCTGGGCGCGGTGGGCGCCGCCCGCCATCCCGACCGCGCCGCGGTGATCGACGATCGCGGCGCCGTGACCTACCGCGAGCTGGCCGCGCGCGTCGAGGCGATCGCGGCGGCCCTGCACGACGCCCACGGGGTGGCGCCCGGCCGGCGCGTCGGCGTGCTGTGCCGCAACCACCGCGGCTTCGTCGAGGCGGCGCTGGCCGCCACGCGGCTCGGCGCCGACCTCGTGCTTGTGAACACCGAGTTCTCCGGCCCGCAGCTCTGCGACGTGCTCGGCCGCGAGAAGGTCGACGTCCTCGTGCTCGACCAGGAGTTCGTCGCCGCGCTCGAGGAAGGCGCGTTCGCGGGCGATCGCATCGTGGCGTGGCAGGACGAGCCGGTCGCGGCGCCGACGCTCGACCGCCTTGCCGAGCGCGGCGGCGATCGGCCGGCGCGCCCACGCCGCGCCGGGCGCGTCGTGCTGATGACCTCGGGCACGACCGGCGCCCCGAAGGGCGCGGGCCGGGCGCCCTCCGCGGTCGCGCTGGCGGGGCCGCTCGTCACGATCCTCTCCGAAGTCCCGCTGCGGGCGGGCGAGCGCATCCTCGTCGCCCCGCCGCTCTTCCACGGCTTCGGGCTCGCCTTCCTCGGCCTCGCGCTCGCCGCCGGCATGTCGGTCGTCGTGCGCCGCCGCTTCCAGCCCGCCGATGCCCTCGAGGCGATCGCCGAGCACGGCGTCGCGGCCTTCGCCGGCGTGCCGGTGATGCTCCAGCGGATCCTCGCGCTCGACGAGGCCGAGCGCGCGCGCCACGACGCCTCGTGCCTGCGGGCGGTGCTGGCCGCAGGGGCCGCGCTACCCGGCGACCTGGCGCTCGCCTTCATGGACGCCTACGGCGAGGTCGTCTACAACCTCTACGGCTCGACCGAGGCGGGCTGGGGCGCCATCGCCGGCCCGGCCGACCTCCGCGCGGCGCCGGGGACGGTCGGGCGTCCGCCCCGCGGCACGACCGTGCGCGTCCTCGACGCGGGCGGCCGGCCCGTCGGTCCCGGCGAGACCGGGCGCATCTACCTGCGCAACCGGCTGCTCTTCGAGCGCTACAGCGGCGGCGGCACCAAGGAGGTCGTCGACGGCCACATGAGCACCGGCGACATGGGCCACCTCGACGAGGCGGGCCGGCTGTTCGTCGCGGGTCGCGACGACGACATGATCGTCTCGGGCGGCGAGAACGTCTTCCCGCAGGAGGTCCAGGAGCTGCTGGCCGCCCACGAGTCGGTCGCCGAGGTGGCGGTCGTCGGCGTGCACGACGAGCAGTTCGGCCAGCGCCTGGCGGCCTTCGTCGTTCCCGCGCCCGGCCCGGCGGCGTCCGCCGACGACCTGCGGGCGCACGTCAAGGCGCGGCTGGCCCGCTACAAGGTCCCGCGCGACGTCGAGTTCGTCGAGGAGCTGCCGCGCACGGCGACGGGCAAGGTGGCGAAGGCGCAGCTTCGCGAGCGCGCGACGTAGGCTCACGGCCGGATGCGCGTCACGGTGCCGTCGCCGTGGTTCGCCACCCACACCGCGCCCGCGCCGACGGCCACGCCCAGCGGCCGGCGCCCGACCGGGATCGGCTGCCCGACGACCCGGCCCGAGCGCGGGTCGATCCGCGTGACGGTGTTGTCGGCGTTGTTGGCCACCCAGACCGATCCCTCGCCGACCGCGATCTCGCGCGGGTTGCGGCCGACGGGGATCGGCCTGCCGACCACGCGGCCCGAGCGCGGATCGATGCGCGTGACGGTGTTGGAGCCCGAGTTGGCCACCCAGACGGAGCCCAGCCCCTCGACGACGCCGCGCGGCTTGCGACCCACGCGGATCGGCGCGCCGACCGGTTCCGTGCTCGCGATGTCGAGCCGCGTGACGGTGCCGTCGCCGTTGTTGGTCACCCAGACGGAGTCCTCGCCGACGAAGACGCCGACGGGCTTGGCGCCCACGCCGATCGGGGCGCCGACCTTCGTGGCCGAGGCGCGGTCGATGCGGCTGACGGTGCCGTCGGCGCTGTTGGCCACCCAGACGAGCTGCTTGCCGATCGAGATCCCCTCCGGCCGCCCGCCGGTGGGGATGGTGCCCTCGGCGATCGGCGTCGGCTGGGCGCGCAGCCGCTGGACAGTGCCCGCGCCGGCGACGGTCAGCCAGACGATGCCCTTGCCGGCGACCACGCTGTCGGGGTCCTCGCCGACGGGCAGGGGCGGCCCGACGAGCCGGTTCGAGCGGGCGCTGATGCGAACCAGGCTGTTGCCTTGCGCGTTGGCCACGAACACCCGGTCGCCGTCGACGGCGACGCCCTCGGGACCGCGGCCGGTGCGGATGGACGCGACCGGCTTCGCGCCACCCGGGCCCGTCGCCTGCACGTTCGCCTTCGGCGCGCTCCGGCCGCCGCGATCGACACCGCCGCCGCCCGGAGCGCCGAGCGCGACGAGCGCCGCGGCGGCGATCGACACGCCCGCCAGCGCCGCGACGAGGTCTCCGCGCCGCCGGCCGCGCCGCGCCGGCGCAGCGACCGCGCCCGCCGGGGCGCCCGGCTCGCCGAGCGCCGCCTGCGCCGCGCGCGCGAGCTCGCCGGCGGACTCGTAGCGGTCCTCCGGCGCCTTCGCCATCGCGCGGGCGACGACCGCGTCGAGCCCGGGCGGGGCGCCGGCGACGGCCGCGGTCACGGCGGGCGGCGGCTGCTCGAGGTGCGCCTTGATCTTCGCGTAGGCGCCGTCCTCGCTGAACGGCGGCTGACCGGTCAGCGCGTGGTAGAGAACGCACCCGAGCGCGTACACATCCGCGCGCGGCGTCGGCTGGTCGCCCCTGATCTGCTCGGGAGCCAGGTAGTCGGCGGTGCCGACGAGCTCGCCGGTCATCGTCGGCCCACCGGTCTCCTCCACGGCCTTCGTGACGCCGAAGTCGGTCAGGTAGACGTGCTCGCCCTCGTGCTCGGCGATGAGGACGTTGCCCGGCTTGACGTCGCGGTGGACCAGGCTGCGGCGGTGCGCGGCGTCCAGCGCGGCGGCGACACGGGCGACGATGCACACGGCGTGTGGCGCGTCCAGCGCGCCGTCGCGGTCGATCAGCGCGCGCAGGTCGGTCCCGTCGACGTAGCGCATCGCGATGAACAGCCGGCCGTCGGACTCGCCGGCTTCGTAGATCGGGACCACGTTGGGATGGTCGACCGCCGAGGCGGCGCGCGCCTCGAGCTCGAAGCGCTCGCGGAAGCGCTGGTCGCCGGCGAGCGCCGACGCTACGACCTTGAGCGCGACCGGGCGCCCGAGGCGCGGGTCGGTGGCGCGATACACGACGCCCATCCCACCGGCGCCGGCGACGCCCTCGATCCGGTAGCCGGCGAAGACGTCGCCGGGCACGAGCGTAGGCAGAGGGGTGGCGAGCTCCATGTGCGGCTCTACGACGCGAGGGGGTCCTCCGTTCTGTGATGTTTGCCGCACAAGCCGATCCAAGGGAGCAGCCGTGACCGACGTCCTGCTGAGCGAGGGCCCGCGCCCCCACGTGCGCGTCCTCACCCTCAACCGCCCCGACAGCCTCAACGCCATGACCGCGGCGCTGTGCGCGGCGCTGCACCGCGAGCTCGAGGACATCGCCGGCGACCGCTCGTGCCGTGCCGTGATCCTCACCGGCGCCGGGCGCGCCTTCTGCGTCGGCCTGGACCTGCGCGGCTACGGCGCCGCCCCGGGCAACGACGGCAGCGACCCGTCGCGCGACCGTCTGGCCAACCAGGAGCACATGTCGCGCCTGATCCTGCGGCTGCGGGCGACGCCCCAGCCCATCGTCGCTGCGGTCAACGGGCCCGCCGCCGGCTTCGGCCTGGCCCTCGCCCTGGGCAGCGACATCCGCTTCGCGGCGCGGTCGGCCGTGCTGCGGGCCGCGTTCCTGAACATCGGCGTGTCGAACT
>DASXRF010000393.1:0-1736 GCA_036506755.1 Solirubrobacteraceae bacterium
CGCGGGATCCTGAACCCGGGCAAGCTCGGCCTCCCCGACCCCTTCGGCGAGGTGCCCTGGCCATGAGCAGCGCAGTACTGGTGGTCGACGTGGGGACGTCGTCGGTGCGGGCGGCGATCGTCGGCGGCGACGCCCGGGTCGAGCACGAGGAGACCCGGCCGCTGCTCCCGTCGTCACCGGCGCCGGGCCTCGTCGAGTTCGACCCGGCGCGGCTGGCGTCCACCGCGCTCGACGCCGCCGGCGCCGCGCTGGTCGCCGCGGGCCCGGTCGACGCGGTTGGGATCGCGAACCAACGGTGCTCGACCGTCGTGTGGGACCGCGCCACCGGCGAGCCCGTCGGGCCCGGGCTCGGTTGGCAGGACCTGCGGACGGTGGGGCGCTGCCTCGAGCTGCGCGGCCAGCAGCTCCGGCTGGCGCCGAACGCGTCGGCGACCAAGCTCGAGTGGCTGCTCGAGCAGGTCGATCCACGGCGCGAGCGCGACCTGTGCTTCGGCACCGTCGACAGCTGGGTGGCCTGGACGCTGTCCGAGGGCGGGCTGCACGTCACCGACGCGACCAACGCCGGCGTCACCGGCCTCCTGACGGCCGACGCCGCGTCCTGGTCGGAGGAGGCACTCGACGCGCTGCGCGTGCCGGCGGCGATGCTGCCGCGCATCGTCGACTCGTCGGGCGCGGTCGGTGAGGCCACCGCGCTCCCGGGCGCGCCGCCGATCGCCGGGATCGCGGGCGACCAGCAGGCGTCGCTGCTCGGTCAGGGCGGTCTCGTGTGCGGCGACGCCAAGATCACGTTCGGCACCGGCGGCATGCTCGACGTCGTGCTCGGCGCGACGCGGCCCGACTTCGAAACCCGCGGGCCCGCGGGCACGTTCCCGATCGTGTGCCGCCGCGTCGGCGGCACCGACACGTGGGGCGTCGAGGCGATCATGCTGGCGGCGGGCACGAACATCGAGTGGCTGCGCGACGACCTCGGCGTGATCGCCACCGCGGCAGAGAGCCACGACGTCGCGTCGCAGTGCGACGACACCGGTGACGTCTGGTTCGTGCCGGCGCTGCTCGGCCTGGGCACACCCTCGTGGGACTACGGCGCCCGCGGCACGCTGCTCGGCCTCACCCGCGGCACCGGCCGCCCCGAGATCGTACGGGCGGTGCTCGAGGGGATCGCGCACCGGGGCGCCGACCTGCTCGAAGCGGCCGAGGGCGACTCGGGCGTCGCCATCCCGCGCGTGCGCGTCGACGGCGGCATGAGCGCGAACCCGACGTTCGTGCAGGCGCTCGCCGACGCCGGCCAGCGCATCGTCGAGGTGTCGCCGATGCTCGAGGCGACCACGCTCGGCGCCGCCTTCCTCGCCGGTCTCGCCGTCGGCACGTGGCGCGACGAGGGCGAGCTCGCCGCGACATGGTCGCCGCGCGCACGCGTGGAGCCCCGGCGCAAGGTCGACCGCGACCGCTGGCGCGAGGCCTGCCGGCGGGCCGCTCACTGGATCCCGGACCTCAGCGCGGTCGACTTCTGAGGTCGCCGGGACAACACTGGCGGCATGGCACAGCAACTCGCCCCGCTCCTCGAACAGATACTCGGGCCCGACCTGCCGATCGCGATCGAGGCGTACGACGGCAGCCGGCTGGGCCCCGCCGACGCACCTGCGACGCTGCTGATCCGCTCGCCCACCGCCCTGCGGCGCATCGTGCAAGCACCGGGCGAGCTGGGCTTCGGGCGGGCCTACGTCGCCGGCGACCTC
>DASXRF010000394.1:0-3476 GCA_036506755.1 Solirubrobacteraceae bacterium
GAGCGGCTGCAGAGCGCGCGACGGGTCGCGGCCGCGCAGCGCCGCCGCCACGTCGGGCGACAGCGCCAGCGTCTCGGCGACCGCGAGCGCGCGAGCCCGCTGCTGCTCGCGCGTGCGCTCCTGTGCCGTCCTGACCGTCACCGCGGCGCCGACGGCGACCGTCAGCGCCACGATGACGAGCTGCAGGACGAGCAGTTGCCGGGCGAGGCTGCGGTGACGCACGCCCGACATGATGCGACCTCTACGCGGCGGCCGGAAGCGGCTCGGGCGCGCGGAGCGGCTCGGGCGCGACGGGCTCGCCGGCGAGCACGGCCCGCGCACGCTGCGCGTCGAACTGGCCCTCCGAGCGGGCGATCACGATGCTCGCCACGGTGTTGCCCATCAGGTTGGTCAGCGCCCGGCACTCGGACATGAACTTGTCGATGCCGAACAGGAGCATGATCCCGGCCACGGGGACGGTCCCGATCGAGGACAGCGTCGCCGCGAGGACGATGAAGCCCGAGCCGGTGACGCCGGCCGCGCCCTTGGACGTCAGCAGCAGGATCGCCATCAGCCCGAGCTGGGCGCCGAGCGAGAGGCTCACGTCCTGCGCCTGCGCGACGTACAGCGCGGCGAGCGTCAGGTAGATGCACGTGCCGTCCAGGTTGAACGAGTAGCCCGACGGGACGGTCAGCCCGACAACCTGGCGCGAGCAGCCCAGCCGCTCGAGCTTGCGCATGACCTGCGGGAGGACGGACTCCGAGGAGCTCGTGCCGAGGACGACCAGCAGCTCTTCCTTCATGTAGCGGATGAGCCGCAGGATCGAGACGCCGTTGGCGCGCGCGATCCCGCCCATCACGACGAGCACGAAGAACAGCGACGTCCCGTAGAAGATCGCGATCAGCTTGAGCAGGCTCGTCAGCGAGTCGAGGCCGTACTCGCCGACGGTGTAGGCCATCGCGCCGAACGCGCCGATCGGCGCGGCGTACATGACGAGGCGCACGACGCCGAACAGCGCCTGGCCGACCTTCTCGATCCCGCGCGTGATGGGCCGGCCCGCCTCGCCCATCGCGTTGACCGCGATGCCGAAGAGCACCGCGAACACGAGGACCTGCAGCACGTCGCCCTCGGCGAAGGCGCCGACGACGCTGTTGGGGATGGCGTTGACGAGCGGGTCGTACCAGTGCGAGGCCTGCCCCTGGTGGATGAACCCCGTGACCGTGTCGGAGACCTTGATCCCGCTCGGCGCGGCGTGCACGCCGTCGCCCGGGCGGAAGACGTTCATGACGATCAGCCCGAGCGCGAGCGCGGCCGTGGTGACCACCTCGAAGTACAGGAGCGTCTTGCCGCCGATGCGACCGACGCGCTTGAGCGAGTCGACCGAGGCGATCCCCACCACGACGGTGCAGAAGATCACCGGGGTGATGACCATCTTGATGAGGTTGACGAACGAGGTGCCGAAGGGCTGAAGGCCCGTGCCCACGTCCGGGGCGAGCGCGCCGACGGCGATGCCCGCCACGATGCCGGCCAGCACCCAGGCGTAGAGCGTGCGGTGCCACGGCTTGCGGGCGGCGGTCGCTGAGCTTGACATTGAGACCCCTCTCTCCTCGGGTTTGCGCGCCGACCGTAGGCGCACGAGGAGCGGGTGTCTCGCTTGTGGTCGTTGTGGTCTTAGCGGCCGTTGTGGTCGGCGCGGCGCGGCGGCCGCGGCGGCGCCGGGCGCGCCGGGGCGGGGGCGTGCGCCGATCCCCGGATGAGCTCGGTGACCTTGGGCGGTTGCACACTCTCCTATACGGCTCGGACTTACGCTCGGTTAATCCGACGATCGGCCAGGGAGTGAGTACCACCACCACCGGTCAGACGTTCTCCAGGCGTAGCGAGTCCGGCAGCTCGAAGGGCGCGATGGTCCGGCCGTCCACGTCGTCGAAGCCGTAGCGCGCCGCGAGCTCGGCGGCCTGGATGCCCCTGCCGGTGAGCGCCAAGCGGTCCGGATCGGCCGCCAGCGCGGCGATCGCCCGGCCGGCGAACTCGACCGAGTGCGTCTCCGGCGGCGGCGCCGCGCCGTGCTCCGCGAAGGCCGCCTCGACGCGCTCGGTGCGCGTGAAGCCCGGCCAGACGCCGACGGCCGCCGCGCCGTCGGCGCGCAGCTCGTGCGCCAGCCCGGCGACGAGACGTGCGACCGCCGCCTTGACGACGTCGTAGGGCAGGCTGCCGAGGTAGTGCGTCGGCGAGGTGAAGCCGGTGCACACGAGCAGCCCGCGGCTCGCGCGCAGCAGCGGCGCGGCGGCCCGCGCCGCGGTGAACTGCGACCGCAGACCGGTGCGGAACATGACGTCCAGGCGCTCGATCGGCTGCTCCCAGAACGGCGCCGTGAACGTCGCCCGGTCGTAGTTCTCGTAGCCGCCCCACGCGTTGGCGACCAGCAGGTCGAGCCGGTCGAGGCCGGCGAACAGCGCCCCGACGGCGGCGTCGTCGGTGTGGTCGACGCGCGCGGGCACGCCGCGCCCGCCGCGCTCGGCGACCGCCGCCGCAGCCTCCTCGACGGTCGATCGCCCGGTCACGTGCACGGTCGCCCCGCACTCGCCGAGCACGAGCGCGACGCCGCGGCCCACCCCGCGCGTGGCCCCGGTCACGACGGCGACGGTGTCCGACAGGTCGGGCGCGGTCCATGTCATGACGGCGCATCGTAAGGTCCGGGCCGTGGCGCTTCTCGACGAGCTGATCGACTGGCTGCGGATCCCGTCGATCTCCACCGGCGAGGGCGATCCGGCGCAGCTCGAGCGGGCCGCCGCCTGGGTCGCCGAGCGGGTGCTCCGCGCGGGCGGTGAGGCGACCGTGGTGACGCTCGACGGCGGCAACCCGCTGGTCGTCGGCGACCTGCGCGCCGCCGATCCCGCCGCCCCGACCGTGCTCATCTACGGCCACTACGACGTCCAGTCGCCCGGCCCGCCCGACGCGTGGACCTCGCCGCCGTTCGAGCCGACCGTCCGCGACGGGCGCCTGTACGCGCGCGGCGCCTCCGACGACAAGGGCAACTTCCTTCCGCTGCTGCACGTCGCCTGCGCGCTGGCCCGCGACGGCGTGCTACCGGTCCACGTCCGCGTGCTCGTCGAGGGGGAGGAGGAGGTCGGCGGCGAGTCGGTCGCGCGCTGGCTGGCCGCGGACGAGCGCGGCGCGGACGCCGCGATCGTCTTCGACAGCGGCGGCGAGGATCCCGGCGTCCCGACGGTGACCGTCGGGCTGCGCGGCCTGGTCCACCTGCGCGTGCGCGTGCGCACCGGCGAGCGCGACCTGCACTCGGGCCTGTACGGCGGGGCGGCGCTCAACGCCGCGCACGTCCTGCACGAGATGCTCGCGGCGGTCGTGCCGGCGCCCGGGGAGCGCGTCCGCGAGGAGCTGCGCGCCGGCATCGTGGCCCCGGCCCAGGCCGAGCGCGCGTCGTGGGAGCGCCTCAAGCCTGGCGCCCGTGTCCTGTCCGACGTGGGCGCCCGGCCGCT
>DASXRF010000395.1:0-3463 GCA_036506755.1 Solirubrobacteraceae bacterium
GAGCGCCGCGGAGGCGCCGTTCATCGCGAGGATGTCGTACGGGTGGACGTGGTCCACGCTCAGCGGGATGCCGACGACCTGTGTCTCGTAGTTCCAGCCCTTGGGGAACAGCGGGCGGATCGGGCGGTCGATCAGGCGCGCGGAGAGCGTCGCCTTCTCGCCGGCGCGGCCCTCGCGCTTGAAGAACGAGCCGGGGATCTTGCCCGCGGCGTACATCCGCTCCTCGACATCGACGGTGAGCGGCAGGAAGTCGACGTCGCGCTGGTTCCCTGCGGTCGCGGTCGCGAGGACCACGGTGTCGCCCTGGCGGACGACGACTGCGCCGGAGGCCTGCTTGGCCATCTTCCCGGTCTCGAAGGAGATTTCGCTCCCGGCGATCTCCACGGTGACCGTGGTCACGGCGTCTTCAGTCATGCAGTTTTCCTCCCTGGCCCGCGCGTCGGACCCGGCGGGCCGGATGCTTCGCTGTCTGCGGTATCCGAACTCGCGGCAGGATACTCGGCGGCCGGGCGGCTCAGCGCAGCGCCTCGCGGTCGGGCACGCCGTCGATGCGCCGGCCGTCGGCGAGGAACAGGGTCGGCGTGTGCATCGCCCCCGCGCGCAGCGCCTCGCGCGTGTCGCGCTCGACCCGCGCGGCTGCCGCATCGCCGCGCCGGTCGGCCTCGAAGCGCTCGAGATCGAGCCCGAGGCGCTCGACGAGCGCCCACAGGTGCGGGTCGTCCTGGCGGCCCTGATCGGCGTAGAGCGCGTCGTGGAACGGCCAGAAGGCGCCCTGGGCGCCGGCCGCCTCGGCGGCGCGCCCCAGCGCGATCGCGCGCGGGTGCTTGGCGCGCAGCGCGAGGTGGCGGAAGACGCGGCGCACCGGGGCGTCGCGCAGCCGCTCGTGGGCCACGGCGCAGCGCGGGCAGGTGAAGTCGGCGTAGACGAGCAGCACCGGCGCGCTGGCGGGCCCGCGCACGTGGTCGGCGGCGCGAAGCGGCGACGGCGGCGCGCTGCGCAGGTCCGGCATCGCCGATCAGCGTAGACCCGGGTGGCGTCCTACGACCTCGGTCGCACGAGCGCCTTGCGGCTTCTCGCGGCATTCCCGCGAGGACGGCCGTGGTCGCGAACCGGTCGCGCGCGTACGGTCGCCGCACCCGAATCCATCCTTTCCCCTGAACGCAAGGAGCCTGTTCCCCGATGACGACGAACCCCGGAAAGCTGGCCGCCGGCCTCGCCGCGCTCGCGCTGCTCGCCGCCGGCCCGATCGCCGGCGCCGAGGCCCGCGGTGGCGGTGGTGGTGGTGGTGGTGGCGGCGGCGGCGGCCAGGTGCAGCCGCGACCGGTGCAGCAGCCGCCCCAGCTTCCGCCCGGCTTCCCGCAGCTGCCGCCGGGCTTCCCGCAGCTGCCGCCGACCCAGCACCCGGTGCCCGAGCCCGGTGACGTGGGCCAGGTCAAGGTGCTGCGCCTGCTGCACAGCTGCCGCGGCAACCTCCCCCTCGCCCGCGGCGCCCTCGAGTACGAGGTGTTCCCCCTCAGCGGCGCCACCGTGCTGTCCGTCGAGATCGACAACGGCCCGCGCAACACCCCCGTCACCTTCGTGGTCGACGGGACGACGCTCGGCACGCTGACCACCGACGCGTTCGGCGACGCGAAGCTCATCGACACCAGCGGCGCGCTCGTGCCGACCGTGACCTCGCTGGTCCAGATCAGCGACGCCAAGGGCGTCGTGGTCGGGACCTCCTGCTAGCAGCCTTCGACGCGGCTCAGGCCCGGCTGCGCCGGGCCTCGAGCCCGTCGAAGATGAGGTTGGCCCCGGGGAGGTCGCCGGGCGAGTCGGCCAGGTGGCTCCACTGGACGACCCCGTCGGGATCGAAGATGACGATCGCGCGATTGGTCATGCCGCCCGGCTCGAAGTAGGCGCCCAGCGCGCGCGACGCCTCGCCCTTGGGCTCGAAGTCCGACAGCTGCGGGATCGTGATCCCGAGCTTGTCCTTGAACGCGCCCTGCGCCCAGCTGGAGTCCGTCGAGACGCCGTAGATCCGGGCGCCGCGCGCCTCGAGGTCGGGCAGGACCTCCTCGTAGATCTGGAACTGGTCGGTGCAGACCGGGCTGAAGGCGAACGGGTAGAAGACGAGGACCGTCGTCTGCCCCTTGAGGTCGTCCTGGGTGAAGGCCTCGCCGTCCTCGGTCTTGAGCCGGAACGCGGGGGCCGGCGTGCCCGGGGCGATGATGCCCACGTCGTCTACCTGCGCAGGCCGAGCTCGCGGATGAGCGAGCGGTACCCCTCGAGGTCCTTCTTCTGCAGGTAGTTGAGCAGCCGCCGGCGCCGGCCGACGAGCATGAGCAGGCCGCGACGCGAGTGGTGGTCCTTCTTGTGATCGCGCAGGTGCTGGGTGAGGTCGTTGATGCGCTCGGTGAGCAGCGCGACCTGGACGCGGGTGTTCCCCGTGTCCTCGGGGTTGGCCCCGAACTGCGTGACGAGCTCGGACTTGCGCTCCTGGGTCAGCGGCATGCGGCGGGCCAATCTAGCAGTCGAAGTAGGCGCGGACGGCCTCGACGTCTCGGCTCATCTGCTCGACCAGCGCGTCGACCGAGGGGAAGCGCCGCTCGCCGCGCAGCCGCTTGTGGAACTCGACGGGCAGCCGCCGACCGTAGAGATCGCCCTCGAAGTCGAGCAGGAACGCCTCGATCAGCTCGCCGCGTCCCGTCTGGAACTGCGGCCGGACGCCGACGTTGACCGCCGCGGGGCGCCCGTCGGCGCGGCAGGCGTAGACCCCGTGCCCGGGCACGACGTAGCCGTCGGGCGGGATCAGGTTCGCGGTGGGAAAGCCGAGCGATCGCCCGCGCTTGTCGCCGTCTACGACCGGCTCGGCGATCTGGAACGGCGCGCCGAGCAGCTTGTCGGCGTACTCGACCGCCCCGCCCAGTATCAAGCCCCGGATGTGGCTGGAGGAGACGACCTCGCCGTCGATCTCGAGCAGCTCGACCACGCGGACCTCGAAGCGGCCGTCGCCGCGCAGCAGGTCCGGGTCGCCCTGCGCGCGGTGGCCGAAGCGGAAGTTCTCGCCGACCGAGACGTGCTCGGCCCCCAGGCGCGCGACGAGGACGTCGTCGACGAAGGACTGCGCGCTGCGCTGGGCGAACGCGGCGTCGAACGGGATGACCACGAGCTCCTCGACGCCCAGCGAGGCGATCAGCTCGGTCTTGCGCTCGAGCGTCGTCAGCAGCGGCGGCGCGCCGTGGGGCGAGACGACCGCCGACGGGTGCGGATCGAAGGTCAGGACGGTGTCGGCGCCGCGGATGACCTCGCGGTGGCCGAGGTGCACGCCGTCGAAGGTGCCGACCGCCACCCGGCGCGGGCGCGGCTCGACGTCGGGCAGCCACGTCATCTTCATCCGATGGTCCCTGCCATCTAGCCTCGGAAGCCTACGGTCGGCTTGAGCAGCCCGCCCTCGCGCGGCTCGGCCACGGCGACCGGCCCG
>DASXRF010000396.1:0-2218 GCA_036506755.1 Solirubrobacteraceae bacterium
CGCGCCGGCCGGCGACGATCCGGCGCGGCGCCACGAACCGGCCCTCGGCCTCGATGACCTCCACGCCCGCGGCGCGAAGGCGCGCGGGCGAGTCGTGCGGCGCGATCCGCTCGCGCGCCCCGTGCACGTGAGCGCGCACCCGCGGCCACTCGATCTGCGGGTCGACGGGCGCCAGCCCGACGCGATCGGCTGTGCGCATCCGGTGAGCCAGCGACGCCGCCGCGATCAGGCTCTTGCTCGGCACGCACCCGGTCCACAGGCAGTCGCCGCCGGTGGCCTCGCGCTCCACCAGCACCACGCGCGCGCCCGCGCCCGCCGCGATCATCGCGGCCACCAGCCCACCGGTCCCGCCGCCGATAACGACCAGGTCATAGCTGTCCTTGCGCATATGGCTCAGACCCCGGGCCGGCGACGGGGATTCATGCGGTCCAATGTCCCGAGCGAGCGAGGGCGTCGGCGATCGCCGCCGCGATCCCGGCCGGGTCCTCGATCTGGGGGTAGTGCCCCAGGCCGAGCAGCTCGGCGACCGGCACGCCCGGCCGCAGCTCGCGCAGCCCCGACAGCACCTCGATCGTGGCCACGGGATCGCGCAGCCCCCACGCCAGCGACAACGGCTTGGGCCAGTCGCCGAGGGCGCCGTGCCAGCGGAGGGCTGCCCGCCCGCCGGTGGACGAACAGCGACCGGCCCCCGACCGCCTGAAAGGCGCCCGCCGAGCGCCAGCGCTCGACGCGATCGCTGAAGCGCGCCACGCGACTCATACAGCGGCAGGCACTCGGCGCTCCGTCAGCCTCCGTGTGGCGCGGCGGTGAACTTGGACGGGCACTTGGTGATCAGTGAGTCGCGCTCCCCGACCAACGCGCCGTCAGCGCTCGGTCGGACCGTGACGATGACGCCGCGGCCGATCCGGAACGGGTCGGGGACCGCGCCACGGTAACGCACCAGCGCGCTGACTCGGGCTCGCTTCGGATCGCGGATGCGAAAGACGAGCAGATCGCCGTCGCGGCGCCGCCACCACGGCGAGTCCTTTCTCCGCGAGATCATGGGCTTCTTCGACCCGCGGCGACGGCAGACGGTTCAGCCGTCCGGCCCCAGGATTCGTGCCTTGGGCACGAAGACGGCCAGGGCGAACCAGAACTGCTCGTCGTGGCGCAGCGCCCGCAGGCGCGTGCCGCGCAGGGGGCCAGCGAGCGCCCGGCGGGGATGGTCGATCGGCGGGATCCCGTCGCGGCCGGGCCACCGCTGGCGAACTCGCCCAGCGGCACGCTGTGACGCGCGAAGTCGGTCTTCCAGCCCGCCGCCAGCCCGGCAGGCAGGCGATCGGCGCGCGGCCGCGTCGCCGGCGCGCCCCCGCAGGCGGCCATCGCCGCCGCGATGAGCAGCGCGAGCGCCGGCGTGCGCGAGAGCGACCCGATCTGCGTCGTGGGTTGGACCCTCCGCGACCGTCCTTGGGTTCGCGGGCGAGGCGGCGCTTCAGCGACGGCGCCGAGGCGCGAGCAGCGTGACCTTCGCGACCGTGGTCTGGGTCGCCCCGGCGGCGTCCCGGGCCGTGAGGCGAGCGCGCGCGGGGAGGCGCCCATGCCGCCGCAGTCGCCTGAGCGCGGCGCGCGTGAGCTTGACCCGCACGCCGACGCCTTTGCCCGCGGCGACCTGGAATCCGGCAGCGCCGAATCGCTGCGACCCGCGGGTCGAGCTCAGCGTCAGGCGTCCCCGGCACGATCCGGTGGTCGCGGCCGGGCAGCGCACGCGGACCAGCGCGCGCCCGCGGCGGTCGACCTTCGCCGTGCTCCCCGCCACGCTCGCGCCCGCGAACGCCGGGGCGGTGGTCGTCGCGCCGCCCGGAGCGGCCGCGGGGGCGGAGCGGTTGGGCGCCTTGGCCGTGGGCTCGGCGGCCACGATCGAGTCGTCGGCCTGGCGCTGGTCGGACTGCCCGTTGGGCGGCGTCGGCCCGTTTGCCGACCCCGTGCCGTTGGGGTTGGTTGGCACCGGCTTGGTGATCGTTCCCCAGGTCAGGCAGCTGAAGGCCGGCGGACTCGGGTTCGCCTCGAAGCACGCCTGCCCGGCGCCGGCGGGCAGCGCGACGTCGAGGCGCTCGTCGCCCGTCACGGAGAACGCGGCGTCGGCCGCGGGGGTCGACGCGAGATAGGCCGTCACTGAAAAACCGCGTCTCGGCGATCCTCGCCAAGAACGGCATCCAGCGCCCCTACAGCGACCTGTTCG
>DASXRF010000397.1:0-13014 GCA_036506755.1 Solirubrobacteraceae bacterium
CCGTTTCGTGCGACACCCCGCGCCGCGCCCTCCCACGGAGGCGCCGCGGAGCGCGCCCGACACGTGCGGCCACAATGACAACCGGCTCCTTCCCCTCGGTGCAATCGGACCACGCCGCAGCCCGCCACCCGACGCCCGAGCGGAGCGAAACCGCCTACACGTCCAACTCCACCGTCGCCTCGTCCTGCGGCACGCTCGGACCGAGGATCTTCAGCTCGAGCGGGCGGTTCTCGAACGAGGCGGTCTTGATCTTGAACAGCACGAGCCCGCCGTTGACGGACTCGTTGAGCTGGGCGACCGAGCCGGCGGGCGGCAGCGTGCCCTTGCCCGGGACACGCCCGCCGAGATAGGCGAACGGGTTGGCGCGCGGCAGCGGGACCGGCCGGTAGACATTGTCCTGCGTGTCGCCGAGCCGGAAGTCGACCGCCGCGGGCTGGGGCGTGTCGGTGTCGTTCTCGACCCGGACGAACACGGCGAACCAGGTCTGGCCGGGCCTGAGCAGGGCGGCCGCCCGCGGCAGGCCCTCCAGGTAGTCGCGGTCCTCGACGTCGGCCGGGTTGAGCTCGCGCGAGATCTCGATCTGGTAGCGCAGCTGACCGACGTCGAGGTAGGCGCCCTCGGTCTCGGCCGACTTGATCTCCTCCTCCTTGTTGCCGCAGCCGGCGAGCGGCGCGGCGGCGGCCAGGACGGAGGCGACGAGGGCGAGGCGACGGCGGCTCATCGGGGCGCGGATGCTACCCGTCACAACCCGGCGATCGTCGCACGCTGCCCGCGTCCCTCGCCCTCCTCGAGGATCGAGCGCACCCGGCGCAGCGCCTTCGCGCTCTTGCGCTTCAGCCACCCGCGCAGGCCGAGGGACTCCATCAGGCGGTCCGACCGCATCGCCGGCCTCGTCTCGACGGTCAGCGACACGCGCGTCGTGCCGCCGGCGGCCGGCTCGAGCTCCCACACGCTGCGCAGGCGCGTGCGGTTGTACTTGCCGCCGCGGCCGGCCTGCACGATCCGCCGCGGCGGGTCGACGTCGACGAACGTCACGTCGGCCCAGTCGAAGCGCTGCAGGGGCGCGAGGTAGCGGAAGCGCGCGCCCGCGCCGCGCCCCGCCGTCTGCACACGCGTCATGTGCCAGTCGGTCAGGTAGTGGTCGCTGAACTCGGCGTGGTTGGCGATGTCGACGAGGTAGGCGAAGACCTCCTCGCGCGGACGGCTGATCGTGGTCGAGACGGTGACCGGATCCACGGCCGGCCGGATTATGCCGCTCGGGCCAGCCTCCGCACCGTGTGGCCGTGCTCGCAGTGGTGCACGCGTTCGGTGCGCTGCGGCTCGGCGCGGCGCAGCGGGCGGCACAGCGCGCAGACGAACTCGTGCTCGTAGTGGTGGATCCGCTCGCCGGCGAGCGGGGTGCGTCCGCAGTCGGCGCAGCGGTCGCGATCGCGGGTGAGGGCGCCCAGCCCCTTGCGGAGCAGCTGGCGCTCGAGGTCGGCAGGGAGTCCGGACATGGCGCAGACATTCGGCGCCGCCGAGGCCGCTCCTTCCGTCTTTTCGCCGGTCGCTCGTTCCGTCTTTTCGCCGACGAGCCTCTGGTCAAATCTCCGGCGTACGTTAGGATCCGCACGAACTGCGAAGGCGCCGGCGGGGCGCCGGAGGGAGAGCGGGGATGGAGTCACTGATGTCGGGCACCCTGGCCGGAACCGGATCGTTCCGCTGCGAGGAGTGCGGTTATGTGGTGACGCTGGCCGCCACGGACACGCTCCCCGACTGCCCCGGCTGCGGTGGCTCGGCATTCACCCGCGCCTCGCTCTTCGGCCCCGGGACGCGCTTTGCCCGCCAGGCCCCGGTCCCGCTCGACGAGCATGATCGTGAGCGCTGGATCGAGCGCGCGCGTGTGGTCGCGGGCACGCCCGGCGAGCACCTCGCCTACGACGACGGCGGGCGCATCGTCACGGTCCCGCTGACCAAGGAGTGGACGCGCGTCGGCCGCTCGCTGGCCGCCGACGTGCGCTTCGACGACCCGACGGTCAGCCGCCGCCACGCGCTGATCGTCCGCCAGCCCGACGGCGTGCGCGTACTCGACGACCGCTCGCTCAACGGCGTGTTCGTCAACGGCGATCGCGTCGACTGGCGCGGGCTGCGCGACGGGGACGAGATCGTCGTCGGGCGCTACCGGCTGACCTATCTGGAGGTCGCCGACGTGCCCGTGGCGGCCCAGGAGGAATTCGAGGCCACGGCCTAGTCCCGCGCGGGTTAGTCTGCCGCGCTCATGGCTGAAACCGTCGCCGTCCTCTCCCAGAAAGGCGGCACCGGCAAGACGACGACGGTGCGCACGCTCACCGACGTCTTCCGCCGTGCCGACCTCGAGGTGCTCGCCGTCGATCTCGACCCCCAGGGCAACCTCTCCGACTACTTCGACATCCCCGCGGACGCGGAGCCGACGATCGGCGACGTGCTGGTGGGCAACGCGAAGGCCAAGGACGCCGTCGTCGACGACGTCCTGCCCGCCAACCTGACCCTGGCCGAGGCCGAGCTCGTGCTCGGCGGCAAGATGGGGCGCGAGCTCACGCTCAGGCGCGCGCTGCGCGACGTCAAGCGCCCCTACGACGTGGTCCTGGTCGACTGCCCGCCGGCGCTCGGGCTGCTGACGGTCAACGCGCTCGTCGCCGCCGACCACGCTCTGCTCAGCGCCGAGGCGCAGTACTTCGCGCTGCAGGGCGTCGAGCAGGCGCTCGAGGTCATGGACCTGGCCCGCGACGGGCTCAACTCCGACCTCAACTGGCTGGGGGTCGTCCTCAACATCGCGGACATGCGGACGGTGCACTCGCGCGAGGCCTTCGCCCAGCTCAAGCAGCACTTCGGCTCGCGCGTGTTCGACACGACGATCCGCGCGTCGATCGCCTACGCCGAGTCGGCCGAGCGCGCGGTCTCCATCCTCGACCACCGCCCCGACCTCGGGGCCGACTATCTGAAGCTCGCCGCCGAGGTGCTCGAGCGCCTGGACCTCGACGACGCGCACCGCCGCGTCGAGCGCATGCAGGAGGAGGCGGGCGCCCCGGCCAGATGACGGGCCTCCAGGGCCTCCTCGCGGTGCTCGCCGCCGCGGTGATGGGCGGGAGCGTCTCGCCCCAGGAGGTCGTGCGGCCGGTCCTCACACCGCTGCCGCCGCGCGCGCCGGTCCGCACGCCGCTGCCCGCCGCCGTGGACGTGGGCGCGCGAGTCGTCGCGGCGACGGCGCTGCGCGACGCCCCGGAGGGCGCGGTCGTCGCGCGGGTCCGCCCCCGCACGGAGTTCGGCTCGCCGCGCGTGCTCCCGGTCGTGCGCCGGCAGGGGCGCTGGCTCGGGGTCATCGCCACCGAGCGGGCCAACGGGAGGCTCGCCTGGGTGCCCACCGCGCGCGTCGAGCTGGTGCGCGAGCCGGTGCGCATCGACGTCGACCTCTCCGCGCGCGAGCTGCGGGTCGTCGCGGGCGGGCGGGCGATGCTGCGGATGACGGTCGGCGTCGGCTCTCCCGCCACGCCGACGCCGACCGGGTGGTTCGCGGTCACCGACGGCCTGCGCGGCTGGGGCCCCTACGGCTGCTGCATCGTCGCGCTGTCGGGCCACCAGACGCGGCTGGCGCAGGGCTGGACGGGCGGCGACCGCCTCGCCGTCCACGGCACGTCGGCTCCCTCAACCGTCGGCGCGGCCGCCTCGCTCGGCTGCCTGCGCGCCGCCAAGGCCGACATGCGGCGGCTGCTGCGCATCGCCCGCCTCGGCGCGCGCGTCCACATCACGGCCTAGTGCCGCGTCAGCCAACCTTCGCCCCGTTCGGCGGCGACGAGGCGAATGTTGCCTGACACGGCACCTAGCCGCTAGGGGTCTGACCCCTATTTCAGTTAAAGAGAACGCACGTCGGCCCCGGTCGCCTCGAACGGCGCGCGCTGGACGGTTGCCCACCCTTCGGTCTCGCGGCGCAGGCGCTCGATCACCCGCGCCGTCTGGTCGAGGTGGCACCAGACGAGCACGGTCGGCCCGGCGCCCGACAGCGTGGCGCCGAGCGCGCCCAGGTCACGGGCGCGGGCGATCAGGTCGGCCGAGCGCGGGAAGAGGTGCGCGCGGTGCGGCTGGTGCAGGCGGTCCGCCAGCCCGCGCGAGACCAGGTCGAGGTCGCCGGTGGCCAGGCCGAGCGCGAGCAGGGCGCCGTGGGCGACGTTGAAGGTCGCGTCGGCGAGCGGCACGGCGGCGGGAAGCGCGGCACGCGCGGCCGCCGTCGGCACGGCCTCCCCCGGCACGACGAGCACGGTCTCGAGCGCCACGGGCGGCTCCAGGCGCGTGACCTCGCCGTCGGCGCAGACCACCACGCCGCCGTGCAGCGCGGCGGCCACGTTGTCCGGGTGGCCCTCGAGCTCCGTCGCCGTCGCGAGCAGGTCGGCGTCGAGCTCGAAGAGGTGGTCGGCGGCGACCAGGCCGGCGACGATCGCCGCCGCGCTGGACCCGAGTCCGCCGACGAGCGGGATCTGCGAGCGCACGCGGAACTCGAAGCGCTCGGGGTCCGCCAGCCGCTCGAACGCGCGCACGAGCAGGTTCGAGCGATCGCGGGGGACGTCGAGGTCGGTGACCACCGCGAACTCCCCGGTCTCGACGACCTCGACCTCGAGGTGCAGCGCCAGCGCTGCGGCGAAGGCGTCGAATCCGGGGCCGAGGTTGGCCGTCGAGGCGGGAACGCGGACCAGGCGCCGGCGCTGCATCAGCGCAGGACGGCGTGCTCGAGCGCGGCGAGGTGCGCGTCGGCGGGCACGACCGGCGCGGCCTGGTCGAGCGCCGTCTGGGGGTCCTTGAGCCCGTGCCCTGTCAGTACGCAGGCCACGCGCGCGGCCCCGTCGGCGCCGAACTTGAGCAGCCCGGCGACCGAGGCGGCCGAGGCCGGCTCGCAGAAGACGCCCTCCTCGGCGGCGAGGAAGCGATAGGCGGACAGGATCTCGTCGTCGCTGACCGCGCGGACCATCCCGCGCGACGCCGTGAAGGCGTCCATCGCCTCCTCCCACCGCGCCGGGTTGCCGATGCGGATCGCGCTGGCGACGGTCTCCGGGCGCTCGACCGGCGCGCCATGGACCAGCGGGGCCGCGCCCTCGGCCTGGAAGCCGAGCAGCCGCGGGGCCAGCTCGAGCTCGCGAAAGCCCCGCCAGTAGGCCGTCACGTTGCCCGCGTTGCCGACCGGGATGCACAGCGCGTCGATCTCCATGCGCTCGGCGATCTCGAAGGCCGCCGTCTTCTGCCCGGCCAAGCGGAACTCGTTGACGCTGTTGACCAGCGCGATCGGGTGGCGCTCGACGAGCTCGCGCACCAGCTTGAGCGCCTGGTCGAAGTTGCCGCGCAGCGCGACGACGCGCGCGCCGTGCATGAGCGCCTGGGCGAGCTTGCCGGCGGCGATCTTGCCCTCGGGGACGATGACGGCCCCGCGCAGCCCGGCGCGCGCCGCATAGGCCGCCGCGCTGGCCGCGGTGTTGCCGGTCGACGCGCAGACGACCGCCTCGGCGCCCTCGCGCACGGCGGCGCTCACCGCGCACGTCATCCCGCGGTCCTTGAAAGAGCCGGTGGGGTTGAGTCCCTCGAGCTTGAGCCAGACCTCGGTCCCGGCGCGCTCGGAGACGCGCTCGGCGAGCACCAGCGGCGTCGAGCCCTCCCCCATGCTCACGACCGGGTCCCCCTCCGCGAACGGCAGCCGGTCGCGGTAGCGCTCGATCAGCCCGGATCTCACACGTACTCCGCCTCGATGACCCGGATCGCGCGCGGGCGCGAGCGCATGAAGTCCAGGCCGGCGATCATCTCCAGCGCCGCGAAGAAGCGCGACTCGAGGATCGGGTGGGCGACCATCACCAGCCGCGCGTTCTCGCCCAGCCCCTTCTGCACGACGGACTTGATCGAGACGCCCTGCAGGCCGAGGACCTGGGCGACCTGGGCGAGCACGCCCGGGCGGTCGGCGACCTCCATGTGCAAGTAGAAGGCCGACTCGACGTCCTCGACGATCGCCAGGCGCTCGCGCGTCGGCGGGGTCTGCGCGGGCGGGATCATCGCGCTGATGACGTCGCCGAGGACGGCGCTGGCCGTCTGCGGCCCGCCCGCGCCCGGCCCGCTGAGCGTGATCTCGGTGATCGCCGGCGACTCGACCGTCACGGCGTTGTACGCCCCCTGGACCGCGGCCAGCGGGTGACCGGCGTACAGGAACGCCGGGTGCACGCGGACGCTGAGGCCGCCGTCGATGCGCTCGGCGGTCCCGATCAGCTTGAGCCCGAGGCCGAGGTCGCGCGCGTACTCCATGTCGTCGCCGGTGATGTGGTCGATGCCCTCGTAGCGCACGTCGTCGAGGTGCACTGGCGTGTCGAACGCCAGGCGGGCGAGGATCGCCATCTTGGCGGCCGCGTCCGCCCCGTTGACGTCCTCGGTCGGGTCGGCCTCCGCGTAGCCGAGCCGCTGGGCCTCGGCCAGCGCGTCGGCGTACGTCATCCCCTCGCGAGCCATCTCGCTGAGGATGAAGTTGCTCGTGCCGTTGACGATCCCGGTCACGCGCTCGACGTGGGCGCCGGCCAGCGACTCCTGTAGCACGCGGATGATCGGCACGACACCGCCGACCGCGGCCTCGAAGCGCAGCTGCACCCCGTTGGCGCGCGCGCAGTCCCACAGCTCCTCGCCGTGGCGGGCGAGCAGCTGCTTGTTGGCGGTGACGACGTGCTTGCCGGCCCGCATCGCGCGCAGCACGTGGTCGCGCGCCGGCTCGAGGCCGCCCATGACCTCGACGATGAGGTCCGAGGCGCCGAGGATGTCGTCGAAGCTCCCGCGCGAGCGCGTCAGCACGCCGCTGAGCTCGGGGCTCAGGCCGGTGATGTGCTCGACGCCGTCCGCGCGCTCGGCGAGCAGCTCGGCGAACGCCGACCCGACCGTCCCGTAGCCGAGGAGGCCGACCCTAAAGGTCCCGGGCAACCAGGTCCTCGAGGGTCTCCCGGCGCACGACGAGCCGCGCGTCGCCGTCCTTGACGAAGACGACCGGCGGCCGCGGCACGCCGTTGTAGTTGTTGGCCAGCGCGTAGCCGTAGGCGCCCGTCGTGGGGGTGACGATCACGTCACCGACGCGCGGGTCGTCGAGCAGCACCTCGTCGACGAGCACGTCGCTGGACTCGCAGTGCTTGCCGGCCAGGCGGCACGGCGTCGCGCCGCCGAAGCGGTCGACGACGTGCGCCTCGTAGCGCGCGCCGTAGAGCATCGGGCGCAGGTTGTCCGACATGCCGCCGTCCACGGCGACCCACGTCGAGACGTTGCGCTTGACCGACTCGACGTTGTAGAGCGTGACCGTCGAGGCCGCGGTCAGCGCGCGGCCGGGCTCGTCCAGCACGCGCTTGCCCGGACCGAAGACGTCTCGCACCGCGTCGACCTTGGTGGCGACGTAGTCCTCCAGCGGCGGGACGCGCTCGTCGGTGTAGGCGACGCCGAGCCCGCCGCCGAGGTTGTAGGACTCGAAGTCGCCGAGGTCGGCGATCGCCTCGACGGCGGTCCGGAACGGCGCGAGCTCGAGCAGCTGCGACCCGATGTGCATGTGCAGGCCGGCGAGCTCGAGGCCGTCCGAGCCGCGCAGGCGCTCGATCGCCGCGCGGGCGGCGGCGATCGAGAACCCGAACTTCGAGTCGGCCTGGCCGGTGGAGATGAAGTCGTGGGTGCGGCCGCGCACGCCGGGGGTCACGCGCAGCAGCACGCGCTGCGTGCGCCCGGCGGTCAGGCGCTCGAGGCGGTCGATCTCGTCGTCGTTGTCGAGCACGACGTGCCCCACGCCGGCACCGAGCGCGGCGCGCAGCTCGGCCTCGGACTTGGCGTTGCCGTGCAGGACGATCCGGGCCGGGTCGAAGCCCGCGCGCAGGGCGAGGTGCAGCTCGCCGGCCGAGGCGACGTCGCAGCCCAGCCCCTCCTCGCGCAGCACCCGCATGACCGCCGTGCAGGGGAAGGCCTTGGTGGCGAAGAGGACGTCGAAGCGGTCGGTGCGCGCGGCGAAGGCGTCGCGGAACGCCCGGGCCCGGGCGCGCAGGTCGTCCTCGGCGACGACGTAGCACGGGGTGCCGAACTCGCGGGCGAGGTCGCGCGCGTCGCACCCGCCGATCTCGAGCGCGCCGGCCTCGTTGAGCCGGCTGCCGAGCGGGAAGGCGGCGGACAGCTGCTGGACGGCGGCCATGGCGAATTCGCCACCATACTGGCCGTCGATGCCCCGGCCACGCGTCGTCAACGTCGCCCCGCCCGAGCGGCTGGGCCGCGAGCACGGTCTTGCCTACGCGCTGTTCCTGCCCGAGGGCGAGCCGCGCGGCGCGGTCCTGATCCTCCACGGCGCGTCGTCGGCCAAGGAGTCGCACTTCGACTTCGCCCGCGCGTGCCGGGCGCACGGCTTCGCCGCGCTGGCCTTCGACGCCCGGGGGCACGGCGAGAGCGAGGGCGCGATGGGCGCGGGCGTCCTCGACGACGTCGCCGCCATGGCCGCGCTGCTGCCCGAGGACGCGCCGCTGGCGCTGCGCGGGTCGTCGATGGGCGGCTACCTGGCGATCGTGGGGGCCGAGCGCCTGGCGGCGCGCGCGCTCGTGGCGATCTGCCCGGCGAGCGCCGGCATGCTGCGCCGCGGCCTGCGCGCGAACGCCTTCGAGTTCCGGGCCGACGCCGGCCACCTGGACGCCTTCCTCGCCGAGCACGACGAGATGCTCGCGGCCGCCGGGCTCGAGGTCCCGCTGCTGCTGCTGCACGCCGAGGGCGACGAGCGCGTGCCCGTTGAGCACTCGCGCGAGCTGGCGCGCGCGGCGCCGAACGCGCGGCTGATCGCGGTCCCGGGCGGGCACCATCGCTCGGTCCAGCACGACGGCGAGCTGCAGGCCGAGACCCTGCGCTGGCTCGGCAAGGTGCTCTAGTGGACCCGTCCGCCCACTAGTGGGCCCGTCCGGACGGACCCAGTAGCGGCCTACGAGCCCCGGATGAGCTCGGCGACCGTCGACCCGACCTGGGCGACGGCGTCGCCAGCCTGCGGGCTGACCGGCGTGACGGCCCGCTCCGCGGTGGCCGACGCGCCGTCGAGCGCGACGGCAACCGGCTCGAGCGCCGGCGTTGACGCGGGCGGGGTCGCGGGCGCGGGCGCGTCGGAGGCCTGCGTCGGCGCGGCGCTGCGCGCTGTGGACGTGCCCGAGCCGGCGGGAGGCGTCGCGACGGCGGGCGCGGGCACGCGAGCCGCCGGGGCGGGGGTCACGCGGATGGTCGTGCGCACGCGCCGGGTGGCGCGGACGGAGCGCGACGCGGGGGTGGCCCGCGTCGGGCGCGAGGGCACCACGGCTGCGACGGGAACGACGGGCAGCGGCGCCGGGGCGGGCGCGAGCAGGCGCAGCGCCTCGTGATCCGGCGTGACGCCCTCGGGCCAATGAGCGGGCCCGCCGCTCGGCGGCGCGACCAGCCAGACCGCGAAGGCGAAGGCGGCGACCACGGCGGCGGCGGCCAGGATGCCGGAAAGGATGCCGGGGAAGAGGCGCACGACGAAAGACCCTCGTCCGGAGCATCGGCATCCGGACGCCCGGGCTTTAGCCTGGATCCAGGTTTAGAGGTAGTTCATCGGGTTGGTCACCGCGCCGTTGATGCGCACCTCGAAGTGCAGGTGCGGCCCGAAGCAGTGACCGGTGCACCCCACCGCGCCGATGACCTGGCCCTGGGAGACCGACTGGCCCACCGAGACGCCGATGCTCGACTGGTGCGCGTAGCACGTCGACATCGACGCCGTGTGCTGGATGCAGGTGAAGTTGCCGTAGCCGCCAGACGAGCCCTCGCCCTGCACGAGCACGACCTTGCCGCCCGCGGCGGCGCGGATCGGAGTCCCGGTGCCGGCGCCGATGTCAATGCCGGGATGGCAGGCCTCCCAGGCGCGCCGCTCGCAGAACGGCGAGGTGATCGGGCCGTTGACCGGCCAGATCAGCTGCCCCGACCCGCGCTTGATCGGCCCGGCCGGCAGCGAGCGCGTCGAGCCGCCCTGCTGCTGGGCGACGGCGGCGAGCTTGGCCTGGATGCGGCGCTGCGCGGAGACCAGGGCCGTGAGGTGGCCCTCGAGGTTCTCGCGCTCGGAGCGGACCTTGACCAGCGCGTGCTGCTTGTCGGCGCGCGTGTTGGCGTAGCCGACACGGGTGCCGATCAGGTCGTCGCGCACCATGCGGACCTCGTTGCGGCGGGCGAGGATGGCCGCGGCGACCGCGCGCTGGCGGCGCTCGAGCTCGCCCAGGCGCTGGGCCGACTCGGTGGCGTCGCGCTTGGCCGACCGGACGATCGTCACGATCTTGCGGTCGGAGTCGCTGATCCGGCGTAGGAACTCGCCGCGCTCGAGCAGCTCGGCGAAGCCGTCGGAGTTCATGACGACGGTCATGAGGTCGGGCTGGTCGGAGCGGTAGAGCTCGACCAGGCGACGGGCCAGTGCGCGGCGCGCGACGGCCAGGCGCGCGCGCAGGCGCGCCAGCCGCGCGCGCTCGGCGCGCAGCTGGGCCTGGATCTCGGCGAGCTCGGCCTGCTTGCGGTCGAGGTCGGCCTGCAGGACCGTCTCGCGCCGCTCCAGTCCCGAGATCCGGACCTGGAGGTGGTCGATCCGGCGCGTGTACGAGGCGATGTCGCTGGCCAGCACGTGCTCGGTGCCCTTCTTGCGCCCGATCTTGTCGCGAGTGGCGCCGATCTTGTCGTTCAGCTTCGACAGCGTCTTCTGCTGGCCGGCGCTGGGCAGGGGCAGCCCCGCCCAGATCAGGGCGCAGAGGAGCACGCATGCAAAGAACACCCCCAGGCGCACGGCGGCCGGGCAGCCTACGACATCGCGGTCGAAACTCCTGCAAAACGCCCTTCAGAGCGTCTTTAGAAAGCGCGAATCGCCTGGTGACATGATGCTTTCCATCATGCGACGCACCTCCTTCGGCCGGGACCCTGGGCTGCAGGCCCGGATGCTCTTCACCATCTTCCTGCTCGGCGCCGTCTACGTCGTCTTCATCGGCGTGCTCTTCGCCGCCGGCGCGGGCGCCGTGACGATCGTCTTCGTCGCGGCCGCCTTCT
Organism: Solirubrobacteraceae bacterium; assembly: GCA_036506755.1. Lineage (GTDB taxonomy): Bacteria > Actinomycetota > Thermoleophilia > Solirubrobacterales > Solirubrobacteraceae > DASXRF01. The sequence goes on from DASXRF010000397.1 coordinate 11,059, forward strand.
TCCTGCTGCAGCTGTTCGCCAGCGACAAGATCGCGCTGCGCGCCGCCGGCGCGCGCGAGGTCTCCCCCGCCGAGGCGCCGGAGCTGCACGCGATGATCGAGCGCCTGTGCCTGCAGGCCGACCTCCCCAAGCCGCGCGTGGCCATCGCCCAGACGGCGATGCCCAACGCGTTCGCCATGGGCCGCTCGCGCAAGCACTCGACGGTCTGCGCGACCACGGGGATCATGGAGCTGCTGTCGCCGTCCGAGCTCGAGGGCGTGATGGCCCACGAGCTCTCGCACGTGATCAACCGCGACGTGATGGTCATGACGATCGCGAGCTTCTTCGCCTCGATCGCCTCGATGATCCTCAACTTCGGCTTCCTCTTCGGCGGAGGCGGCTGGGGCGACGACGAGGAGGGGGGCGGCTTCTTGCCCGTGATTCTCGTCTCGCTGATGGTCTACGTGATCTCGTTCTTCCTGATGCAGGCGCTGTCGCGCTACCGCGAGTTCGCGGCCGACCGCGGCGCGGCGATCCTCACCAGCCGGCCGAGCGCGCTGTCGTCGGCGCTGCTGAAGATCTCCGGGACGATGGAGCGCATCCCCGCCCAGGACCTGCGCACGGCCGAGGGGCTGAACGCGTTCTTCATCATCCCGGCGAAGACCAAGCAGTCGCTGGCCAACATTTTCTCGACTCATCCGCCGGTCGAGCAGCGGATCGCCCGCCTGCAGCGTCTCGAGGAGCAGCTCCAGGGCACCGTCGGCCGGGCTGCGTAATCGAGCCCGGCAGAGGCGTCTCCGGCGCCCGCGCCGCGGGTGCCGGGGGCCTCCGCCCCCGCGCCGTCTAACCTGCGGGCCCGTTATGGGCTTCCTGGACGCGCTGCTGGGCCGGCGCAAGGTGGCGGGGCCGGCGAAGCGCGACCGGCTGTTCGCGATCTCGACGGCCTACGTCACCCTGCAGACGAGCTTCGACGTGCGCCCGCGCGGCGTGGCGGGGCTCGTCTTCCAGCCGCAGGCGACGGGTGACTTCGCGCAGATCGTGCGCGACATGGAAGAGGTCGTGCGCTCGACCGGCGAGGAGACCGGCACCACGTTGGAGACGCGGGACGACGAGTTCGGCTACCGCTGGATGATCCTGCGCGACCCCGACGTCGAGGACCTCGTGGTCGGTGTCAACGCGGTCTCGGAGGCGCTGCAGATCGGTGGCTACGGCGACCGGCTGCTCGCCGCCGTGTTCGCCTTCGAGGACGACCGGGGCAAGCCGGTGTACTTCATCTACAACTACAAGCGCGGCTGGTGGTATCCCTTCGTGCCGGCGCCCGGGGCGCAGCAGCGCTCGGTCGAGCGTGAGCTGCAGGTCAAGGCGCAGATCGGCGGGGAGCTGCCGATCGAGCCCGAGCTCGAGCGCTGGTTCCCGCTGTGGGGCGTGCCCATCTAGTCGTCATGGGGTACCGCTGCTCGTGAACATGACCGCCGCCCGACGCACCGTCCTCCTGCACGTCACGGTCTCGCTGGCCGCGCTCGTCGCCGTGGTCTGGTGGGCGTCGCGCCAGCGCCTGCCGGCGCTGCCCGACCCCGGCCATGCCGTGGGCACGCTCGCCGCCGCGGTCGGCCTCTATGCGCTCGCGACGCTGGCGCGTGGCGAGCGCTGGCACCGCGTGCTCGGGCTCGTCGGCGCGCCCAGCCGCCGTGCCGACGCCTACTCGCTGACCGCCGTCGGCTACATGGGCAACAACACGCTGCCCGCCCGCGCCGGCGACCTGCTCAAGTCGGTGCTCACGGCGCGCCGCACCGGGCTCTCGACGCCGGAGGTCCTGGGCGCCGCCGTCGCCGAGCGCGTCCTCGACGCCACCGCGCTGGGCGGGGTCTTCCTCCTCCTCGGCGGGCTTGTGCTCACCGATGCCGGGTTGCCCGCGGTCCACGCCGTAGTCGCGGTGCTGGCCGGGCTGATCGCGCTCGCCGCCGCGGCGCTCGCCCT
>DASXRF010000398.1:0-9131 GCA_036506755.1 Solirubrobacteraceae bacterium
CACGAGGCGCGCTCAAGCAGCTCGGCCTTCGCCTTGAGGAGCAGGACCACGGCCCGACGCACCGAACACACGTTGATCGGCTCGAACGTCGCGTTGAGCACGAGCACCCGACCCCCACCATCACGCCCACGCCGCCGGTGCTCGTCGAGCGGCGTGGACGACACTGGGCCTGGCGGAGTTACCTGCATGGCGGTGTAACGGGGAGCATAGCGACGGCACCGGTGGCTCTATGCCGCTGTCGGGTACGTCCCGAGAGTCCGAACCTCCTCGCAATGAGCGGCCAGACCGCGCACCGCCTCGGCCACCGGACGGTCGCTGTCGCGCCCCTCCAGATCGACGAAGAACATGTATCGGCCGAGCCCCTGCTTGCGCGGCCGCGACTCGATCTTGGTGAGGTTGACGCCGCGAAAGGCGAACTCGGACAGGCACCGCACGAGCCAGCCGGGCTCCTGCGCGCCGACCCCCCAGAAGACCAGCGACGTCTTCCACGGGCCGTGCGAGGCGGGCTGCTCGGCGCCCGCGCGCGCCAGCCAGACGAAGCGCGTCTCGTTGTCGGCGACGTCCTCGACGCCGGCGCGCAGGATCTCGCACCCGTAGAGCTCGGCGGCGACGCGCGTGCCGAGCGCGGCCCAGTCGCGGTCGGGGCTGTCGGCGACCCGGCGCACCGCGTCGGCGGTCGAGGCGGCCGAGAGGACGTCGGCGCCCGGCAGGCGCTCGCGGATGAACCGCGCGCACTGCGCGTTGGCCTGCGGGTGCGACACGACGGCGGCGATCTCGTCGAGCTCGAGGTGGCGCGCGGCGATGAGGCAGTGGCGGACCGGGTGCACCGCCTCGCCGACGATGACCACGTCGCGCGTCTCGACGGCGAGCGCGTCCAGCGTCGCGTTGACCGATCCCTCCAGCGAGTTCTCGATCGGGACGAGAGCGCGCTCCGCGGCGCCCTCGTGCACCGCCATGACCGCGTCGTAGACCGTCGGCACGGCGACGGGCTCGAGCGCGTCGAGCCGGCTGGCGCGCAGCGCCTCCTCGCTGAACGTCCCCGGGGGCCCGAGGAACGCGACTCTCACCGTGGAGCTTCCTGCACCTCGCCGGCCAGCGCGAGCCGCACCGCCTCGGCCTCCTCGGGTGACAGCTCGAGCTCGGCCTGCCCGTCGCGCACCTGCTTGGCGTACAGGCGCGCCTGGTCGCGATGGTGGATCGAGGACAGCACGATGCCCGACCGCGTGGCGTCGAGGAGCGCGATCGAGGTGGACTGGCGCCCCGACATCTCGTTGTAGGCGTCGTAGCGCAGCAGGCCGCGGTAGGCGATCGCGCCGTCGAGGCGATCCTCGGCCGTCGCGAGGCGGCCGTCGAGGCGCGCGCCGACCTCCTCGATCCAGTCGCGTAGCGCCTCGAAGCCCTCGGTCAGCTCGGCCGCGTGGGTGACGAGGTCGCGCTGCCCGTGCTCGCCGAGCACCACGCGCTGGGCCGCGCGCAGCCGCCGCAGCCGGACGAGGGCCACGCCGGCGAGCGTCAGCGCGGCGAGGGCGAGGGCGACGGCGGCGAGGGCGACGATGCCGGTGGTCGTCGTCAGGTCGTCCACGGGCGGGGAGGATAAACGCGCGAGTCCCTACCTAGTGAAGAGCGCCGGGTACTCCTGACGGTTGTTGTCGGTCTTCTTCTCACCGCGGACCGGTGTCACGGCGACCGTGATCGTCACCGGCGTGCCGACCGGCGGGCGCTTGCGCAGCGAGACGTTCGTCTGCACGGTCTGGCCGGCGGTCGTCTGCGGGACGACGGCCTTGCCCGCTCCGTCGCCGGAGATGCGCACGTTCACGACGACCTTGCGCTCGTCGTTGTCGCCCTGGTTCTGGAAGCGCACGCTGAACGTCGGGTTGGAGGAGGCCGGGATGCGGTTCACCGTCCCGGGCTGCAGGGTCGTCGGCCCGACCGCGACCGAGACGAGCCCGTGGCCGTGGGCCCCCGGGGCGACCGTGCCCGTCGACGTGGTTCCCTGGGCGCCGAGGCGGTCGGCGACCGTGCTCGGGTCCAGCCAGCCGAGGTCGGGCAGGAAGCGGCTGACCGCGGCGGTCTGGCCGGCGACGTCGTTGTCGTCGAGCCCCTCCTTGATCAGCGACGCGACGCGCTGGGACCAGATGACGTCCGAGGCGAGAAACGCCTGCATCTGGCCGGCGATCTGGTTGACCGCGGTGTCGGCGGCCGTCCCGCTGCCCAGGGCCGCCCGGATCTTGTCGGCGATCTTGCCCAGGGCGGCGGCGCGCAGGTCGAGCGCGAGCTCGACGTTGTGGTGCGCTTCGGTCATCTGGCCTGGGACGTCGATATCGCGTGCGCGCTTGGCCTGGTCCTCGGCCGCCGACCGGTAGTCGTTGATCTGGGACTCGACGTTGACCGCCGAGCTGCGCCCGGCCGACCCGAGCAGCTGGAAGAAGGGCCGGGAGACCTGCGAGTCCGACTCGCGTGCCAAAGAGGCGACGTCGGTGTTGTAGTCGCGCAGCGAGTTCTTCTTGGCCGACGTCGCGCACCCCTTGATCCCGAAGAAGAGCAGGATGAGCACGAGCACCACGCCGCCCAGCCCGGCGGCGCGCCGGACGAGCAGCTGCTGGGGGTCCGGCGCTCGCGATCCGGGAGCCGGCCGGGGAGCCGGGCGCCGCGCGCGTGGCGTGCGGACCGTTCGTGTACGGGGCTCATCGCCCTCGTCGAAGAACGACAGAGGTACGCTCCTTGCAGGGGAAAGCGAACCGAGAGCATGACATGGCCATCGGTTGGCCCGCCGACCTGCAAGTTCGCCGCCAACGGCGGGACTCCTCCCATCCCCACCGAACGTCGCACCCGGTGCACCACGCCCACACGCTGCCCGCCCTGGTCCTAGACCGTTACCGGCTGGTGCGCCGCCTCGGCTCGGGCGGCTTCGGCACCGTCTGGCTGGCCCACGACGAGCGCCTCGACCGCTCGGTCGCGGTCAAGCGCGTGGCGACTGCCGACGCCGAGCAGGCCGAGCGCGCGCGGCGCGAGGCCCTCGCCGCGGCGCGGCTGAGCCACCCGGGGATCGTCGCGCTCTACGAGGCCGGCGCCGACGAGACCGCGTGCTACCTCGTCTCCGAGCTCGTGCGCGGTGAGACGCTCGGCGTGCTCGAGGCCGAGGGCGCGCTGAGCGACCTCGACGTCGCCGAGATCGGGGTCGCGCTGGCCGACGCCCTCGCGCACGCTCACGCGCGCGGGGTGGTGCACCGCGACGTCAAGCCCGGCAACGTCATCGTCCCCGAGGCGCCCGAGGAGGGAGGTTCGGCGGCCAAGCTGACGGACTTCGGGATCGCTCGCGTCGTCGGCGACGACGCGATGACACGCACGGGCGACGTGCTCGGCACGCTCGCCTACATGGCGCCCGAGCACGCCGCGGGCCGCGGCGCGACGCCGTCCAGCGACCTCTACGCGCTGGGCCTCGTGCTCTACGAGGCGCTCGCGGGGGTCAACCCGGTGCGTGGCGCGAGCCCCGCCGAGACCGCGCGCCGGATCGGCGAGCGCGTGCCGCCGCTCGGGCGCTTCCGCCGCGATCTGCCGCGGGAGCTGTGCGCGGCGATCAACGCCGCCGTGGCGGTCGATCCGCGCCAGCGCGGGAGCGTCGGCGACCTGGGCGACGCGCTGGCCGCCGCGGCGCCGGAGCTCAGCGACGAGCCGGGCATCGTCGTCGAGCCGGAGCGGACCGGGCTGACGCTGCGCGTTCTCCGCGGCCGGGAGGCCCCACCGCCGCCGGCGCCGGAGCGGGCGTGGCCGGCGTCGGACGGCTGGGCCGACGCGGACGAGCTCGTCGGCCGCCGGCCGCCTCGCGCCCGCCGCGACGCCGACGCGCTCACGCCGGACGGCGCGTGGGCCGGCGCCGAACCGGCCGCCGAGCTTCGCGCTGCGCGTCCGGGAACGCGGCTGGCTGCCCGGCTCGCGGCCGGCGCCGGCGCCGGCGGCCTCGTCGCGGCCGCGCTCGCCGGGCTCGCGCCCGAGGCGCCGCCGGTCGCTCCCGCGGCGGCCGCCGCCACCGTGGCCGGGGCCGTCGCGCTGCTGCCCGGCCTGGCGTGGCTTGCCGCCGCCGCGGCGCTCGTCGTCTGGCTGGCCGCCGCCGGGCGGCCCGGCACGGCGCTCGTGCTCGCGCCCGCGCTGGCCCTGGTGCCCGTCCTCCTCCCGCGCGGGCGCACCGCGTGGTCGCTGCCCGCCGCCGCCCCCGTGCTCGGGCTGGCCGGGCTCGCCGGCGGCTACTGCGCGCTGGCGGGCCAGGCGACGACGGCGCCAAGGCGCGCGGGGCTCGGCGCGCTGGGGGCGCTCTGGCTGGTCGTCGCCGAGGCGCTGCTCGATCGCCGCCTGCTCGGCGGCGCGCCCGACGGGCTGCCCGACGCCGAGACCTGGCAGCGTCACATCCGCCCCGCGGTCGACGACGTCCTGCCGGCGCTGCTCGACGCGCGGACGTTGGCGCTGGCCGGCGCCTTCGCCGTCGCGGCGGTGCTGCTGCCCTGGCTCGTCCGCGGGCGCCGCCTGGCCCCGGACGCCGTCGCGGCGACGGCCTGGACTGCCGGCCTGGCCGCCGCGACGCAGGCCGCGATCGCGCCCAACGAGCCGCGCGGCCTCGTCGCGGGGGCTATCGTCGCGGGCGCGCTGGCGCTCGTCCTGCGGGCCGCCAGGCGGCCGGTGGGGGCCTGACGGCGTGGGAGCCTGGATTAGCATGGTCCCAGCCGCCACCTCCGCTTCCTCAGGGCGGGTGTCCCCGTTCTGACCGGGTAGTGCCGGTGCCACGATGAGCGTCCTTCGCAACCTGGAGAGCAAACTCGCCGACCTCGTAGAGGGCACGTTCGGACGCGTGTTCCGCTCCGAGGTGCGCCCCGTCGAGCTGGCGCGCAAGCTCGCCAAGGAGATGGACGAGCACCGCACGGTGTCGGTCAGCCGGACCTACGTGCCCAACGAGTACCTCGTCTACCTCAGCCCGGAGGACCGCCGCCGCTACGAGGGCGTCGAGCAGGAGGTCATCGACGAGCTCGCCGGCTACCTGCTCGAGCACGCGCGCCGCGAGCGCCTGGCGCTGGCGAGCCGCCCGGCGATCGAGTTCCGCACCGACGAGGCGCTCGAGCTCGGCGAGTTCGGCATCCAGGCGCGCACGGTCCGCCCGTCGGCCGGCGGCACCGTCCGGCAGGCCGACCACGGCCACACGATGGTCTACAGCACGTCGGATCGCGTCAGCGAGCAGCTGGCCGAGTCGCGCGTCGCTCGGACTGGCCGCGGCGTCGTGATCTTCGGCGGCAAGCGCTTCATCGTCGGCGCCCAGGGGGCGACGCTCGGACGGTCGCGCGAGTGCGACGTGGTGCTCGACGACGCCAACGTCTCGCGCCGCCACGCCGAGATCCGCCCGGGCCCGCAGGGCTGGACGATCGCCGACCTGGGCTCGACGAACGGCACGCGGGTCAATGGGCGCGCGGTGACCGGGGGCGCCCAGCCGCTCGGGCCGGGCGACCGGCTCGAGCTCGGGACCGCGGTCGCCACGTTCGAGACCGAGTAACGCCGCCGTGGTCGAGCCCGTCTCCGTCGCCCTCAAGTTCGGCTTCCTCGCCGTCCTGTACCTGTTCCTGCTGTGGGTCTCGCGCAGCGCGCTGCGCGACCTGCGCGCGAGCGAGCGCGGCGGGCGCGAGGTCGCGCAGGCCGACGCGACGAGCCTCTACGGAGCGTCCGGGAACGGCGACCTGCAGCCACAGCTCGTCGTCGAGCGCGCGCCGGGTCATCGGCCCGGCCTGGTCTACGACATCGGCGACGGCGCGATCCTCGGCCGCGGCGACGGCGCCGAGATCCGCCTCGAGGACCCTTTCGCGTCGTCGAGCCACGCGCGGCTGATCCGGCAGGGCTCGGTGGTCGTGCTCGAGGACCTCGGCTCGACGAACGGCACGTACCTCAACGAGGAGCTGCTGCAGGGCCCCCAGCCGCTGCACCGCGGCGACCGCATCCGGATCGGAGACTCCGAGTTCACCTACGAGGACCGCTGACGGTGGGGCACTGATGCTGCGCGTCGTCGAGGAGTTCCACAAGTCCGACACGGGGCGCCAGCGCCGCGGCAACGAGGACTCGCTGTATGCCCGCGCGCCGCTGTTCGTCGTCGCCGACGGTATGGGCGGCGCGCAGGCCGGCGAGGTCGCCTCGCGGATGGCCGTCGAGACGCTCGGGCGCGGCCTGCCCGACGGCGGCGGCCCGCCGCAGGACCTGCTCGCCGCGCGCATCGAGGAGGCCAACGAGAGCATCCACGAGCGCTCGCGCGTGGACGCCAACCAGGCCGGCATGGGGACCACCGTGACCGCCGTCTACGTCGGCGCCGACGAGGCGGCGATCGCTCACGTCGGCGACTCGCGCGCCTACCTGCTGCGCGATGGCGAGCTGCGGCGGCTGACTGAGGACCACTCGCTCGTCGAGGAGCTGCTGCGTCAGGGCAAGCTCACCGCCGAGGAGGCCTCCGAGCACCCGCAGAAGTCGATCATCACGCGCGCCCTCGGCCCCGAGCCGTCGGTGGAGGTCGACCGCCAGACGCTGCCGCTGCGCGACGGCGACGTCTTCCTGCTGTGCTCCGACGGGCTGACGTCGATGGTCGAGGAGGCGCAGATCGCGCGCATGCTCACCTCCGGGCGGTCGCTGACCCAGGTGGGGCAGGCCCTCGTCGCGGCGGCCAACGACGCGGGCGGGCGCGACAACATCACCGTCGTCCTCTTCCGCCTCGAGGAGGTCGAGGGCGCCGCGCGGGCCGAGGTCGAGCAGACGACCGTCGCCGGGGCGGCCGCGCCGCGCACCCAGGACGTCGCCGCGGCGGTCGCCACCGCCCAGTACGAGGAGCGCGCCGAGGCGCCGCCGGCCGCGCCCCGCCGGCCGCGCCCCCGCGCCGCGCCGGCGCCCGTCCGCCGCCGCCGGGTGCCCGGGGCCGCCAAGGCGGCGATCGCCCTGGTGGTCATCCTCGTGCCCGTCCTGATCGGCCTGTACGTGGCCACCCAGGCCGTCTACTTCGTCGGGACCGACGGCCAGGCGCACGTCACGGTCTTCCGCGGACTGCCCTACGACCTGCCGCTGGGCGTCGGGCTGTACGCGCGCAACTACGTCTCGGGCGTGAGCGCCGCGCAGGTGCCGCCGCGCCGCCGCGCGACGCTGCTCGACCACACGCTGCGCTCGCACGACGACGCCTACGACCTCGTGCGCCGCCTCGAGCGGGGTGAGCTGCGTTGAGCGACCAAAGACTGCGTCTTTGGTTCAACGCGGAGAGTTCGTCTTCGCGAGGGTGGTTGGTGCCATGAGCGCCAGGAACCGCGAGCTGCTCGGCCTCATCCCTGCGTCGCTGCTTGTGACCGCGGGCTTCACCGCCGTCTTCGTCGAGCGCCACGACCTGCTGTCGAACCTCAGCCTCACCGTCGGCGCGTGGTTCCTCGGGCTGTGCCTCGCCGCCCACTTCGTCATCCGCTTCACGCTGCCCTACGCGGATCCGTACCTGTTCCCGCTCGTCGCCCTGCTGGCCTGCTTCGGCCTGGTGATGATCTACCGGATCGACCAGGAGCTGGCCCGCGAGCAGGCGCAGTGGTTCGTCGCCGGGCTGGTGCTGTTCGCCGCGACGATCGTCGCCTTCCGCGACCCGGCGGTGCTCGAGCGCTACCGCTACGTGATCGCCGCAAGCGGGATCCTGCTGCTGATCCTGCCGCGCGTCCCGGGAATCGGCGCCCAGGTCAACGGCGCGTACCTCGGCGTCAAGCTCGGGCCGATCAGCTTCCAGCCGGCCGAGTTCGCCAAGGTCGCCATCGTCGTCTTCCTGGCCAGCTACCTGCGCGACACGCGCCAGGTGCTCGTCCAGGGGGCGCGGCGCGTCCTCGGGGTGACGATCCCGCCGCTCAAGCACTTCGGGCCGCTGCTGGTCGTCTGGGGCCTGGCCATGCTGCTGCTGGTCTTCATCCGCGACCTCGGCTCGTCGCTGATGTTCTTCGGCGCGTTCCTCGCGCTGCTCTACGTCGCCACCAGCCGGCTGTCGTTCGTCATCGCCGGCCTGGCGATGTTCGGGCTCGGCGCGTGGTTCTTCACCGAGACCGTCCCACACGTGCAGGACCGCGTCGACGCGTGGCTGCACCCGTTCGACCGCGCGCTCTACAACAAGCAGATCGGCGGCTCGTACCAGATCGCCCAGTCGATCTTCGCCCAGGCCGACGGCGGGCTGCTCGGGCGTGGGTTCGGTCAGGCGCTCGTCACCGGCGGGATCCTGCCGGCGCCGCAGACCGACCTCATCTACGCGGTGATCGTCAACGAGCTCGGGCTGGTCGGCGCGTGCGGCGTCATCGTGACCTACCTGCTCATCGTCGAGCGCGGCTTCAAGACCGCGATGATCGCGCGCGACTCGTTCTCCAAGCTGCTGGCCAGCGGGCTGGCGGCGGTCTTCGCGCTGCAGGTCTTCGTGATCGTCGGCGGCGTCACGCGGGTCATCCCGCTCACCGGCGTCACGCTGCCGTTCATCTCGTACGGCGGCTCGTCGATCCTGGCGAACTTCGTGCTCGTCGCGCTGCTGCTCATCGTCTCCAACAAGGCGAGGCAGCCGCTGTGAACCGGCCGATCCTCGGGCTCTACGGGCTGCTGGTGGTGCTCTTCGCGCTGCTGGTCGTGTTCACCTCGCGCTGGACGATCTTCCAGGCGGACGCACTCAACGACAACCCGCTCAACCAGCGCCCGCTGCTGGAGACGCTGCGCATCCCGCGCGGCGCCATCCGCGCGGCGAACGGCCAGCTGCTCGCCCGCTCGCGCCCCGTCGGCAGCGGCGAGACGCGCACCTACACGCGCGTCTACCCGCCGGCCGCGTCGCCGTTCGCGCACGTGCTCGGCTACTCGTTCGCCCGCACCGGCCAGGCCGGGCTCGAGCGCTTCCGCAACGACGAGCTCACCGGCCAGACGACGGGCGTCGAGACGCTCTTCGACCAGCTCACGGGCAAGCAGCAGATCGGCGACGACGTGGCCACGACCCTCGACCCGAAGGCCCAGAAGGCCGCGCTGCTCGGGCTGGCCGGGCGCAAGGGCGCGGTCGTCGCGCTCGACCCGCGCTCGGGCGCGGTCAAGGTCATGGCGTCGTTCCCCGGCTACAACCCGGCCGACCTCAA
>DASXRF010000399.1:0-6256 GCA_036506755.1 Solirubrobacteraceae bacterium
CGCGCGTACTCGTCGTCGGCGAAGCGCCGGCCGCACTCGTCGACGCACACCGTGTAGCCCTTCTCCGCCAGGCGCAGCGCCGCCACGCTGCCCCCGAACCCTGAGCCGACGACGATCCAATCCCAGTCGTAGTCGTGCTGCGCCACGGCAGCGCGACCCTAGCGCGAATCGCGGCGATACCGGGCGCAGCGCACGTGGAAGACCAGTCCGTGGACCGTCACGCGCGCGGTCGTCGCGCCGATGGGGCGTCCGCAAGCCGCGCACCGCAGGCCAGGCGGGCGGCGCAGACGCCCAGCGGGGATCGAATCGCCCGAGCACATGCAGGGCAGACTCTCTCGTCACCGATAAGCGGCCGGTGAAGACTTCGTGAGCCCGCACGTCTTGGCGCGCTTTGGCTGTCAGGCCTGAGGGTTCTCGAGGACGAGCGCGACGCCCTGACCCGACCCGACGCACACGCCCAGCACGCCGTAGCGGGCGTCGCGCAGGCGCAGCTCGGTGGCGAGCGTGAGGACGTAGCGGGTCCCCGAGGCGCCGAACGGGTGGCCGATGGCCACCGCGCCGCCGTTGGGGTTCAGCCGGTCGTCGGGGACCTCGAAGCCGTCGAGCTGGCGCGGCAGCTCGCGCAGGACCGCGACCGCGACGGACGCGTAGGCCTCGTGGACCTCCCAGACGTCGATGTCCTCCGGCGCCAGCCCGGCCCGGGCGAGCGCCTTGGGGATAGCAAAGGCCGGCGCGATGCCCATGACCTGCGGATCGAGCGCATGCGTCGCCGACGCGACGACGCGCGCCAGCGGCTCGACGCCGAGCTCCTCGGCGGCCGCGCCGCTCGCCAGGACGACCGCGCTCGCGCCGTCGTTGAGCGGCGACGAGTTCCCGGCCGTCATCTGCGTCGTGTTGGGCTGCGGCGGAAGCGCCGCGAGCTTCTCCGCGGTGGTGTCTCCGCGGATGCTCTCGTCGTGCTCGAAGACGCGCGCCGGCTCCTTGCGCGTCGCCGGGAGCTCCACCGGCTGGATCTCCCTCGCCAGGCGGCCCGAGTCCCGCGCAGCGGCCGCGTGCTGGTGCGAGCGCAGCGCGAACGCGTCGATCTCCTCCCGGGACAACGAGTAGCGGTCGGCGACGTTCTGCGCCGTCTGCATCATCTCGATGTACGCGTTGCGCGCCAGCAGCGCCGGGTGCGGCGGGCCGCCGGCGCCCGCCCACATCGTGTCGAGCATGAACACCGGTCCGCGCGGCATGAACGGCGCCTCGCCCTTCATCAGCGCCCACCCCGACCGCGACATCGACTCCACCCCGGCGGCGAGCCCGACCGACAGCTCGTTGGAGCGGATCGCGTGCGCGATCGAGATCGCCCCCGACAGCGACGAAGCGCAGAAGCGATTGACGGTGATCGCCGGCACCGAGTCCGGGAACCCCGCCGCCAGCGCGGCCCAGCGCGCGATGTCGCCCATCCCCTCGTGGGCCGGGTTGACGCACCCGGCGGTGATGTCGTCGACGCGGTCGAGCGGGACCCCGACGCGCTCGCACGCCGCGACCATCGTCCGGCCGAGGAGATCGTCGATGCGGATATGCGACAGCGAGCCGCCGTACCGGCCCACCGGCGTCCGCACCCCACCAAGGACAACAGCGTCAGTCATGCTCGGAAGCCTTGCACTCCGGGCCGCGTCGTCCGGCGCGGCGCCGCGATGCACGGCGTCGTGGCGGCGATTAGACTCGCCGCCACGAGCGATGGTGCGTGGAAGCCGGTGAGAGTCCGGCGCGGTCGCGCCACTGTGACCGGGTCCGCCGAGGATCCGGGAGCCAGGACTTCGGACCCTCGCTGACAACCGTCGTCGGGGACGCGTCATCCCCAGGAGGTTCGCCATGCCGGACGTGATCGCCTCGCGCTCGTCGCTGCCCGAGGTCGTCCACCCGCCCGCCATCTCGCTGCACGACGTCTGGCCGTGGGCGCTGTTCGCCCTCGCGCTGCTCACGCTCCTGTACACGGTCGGCGTGGAGCAGGGCGCGTCGTCGCTCACCTCCGGCAACGTGCTCCACGAGTGGATGCACGACGGCCGGCACCTGCTCGGCTTCCCCTGCCACTAGTCCACGAGCCGCGTCGCTGTGCTGAGAAACCTGCTGCTGTGCGGCCTCGTCGCCGGGCTCTGCGCGGGCCTGGTGGGCACCGGCTTTGCCTCGCTCGCGGGCGAGCCGGCGATCGACGGCGCGATCGCCTACGAGGACGCCCACGCCGCGTCGTCCGCACCGGCCGGCCATGACCACGCCGCCGCCGTCGCGCCGGTGCCCGTCTCCCGCGCGCTGCAGAAGAGCGCCGGCCTCCTGACGGCGCTCGTCGTCGACGGGGTCGCGCTCGGCGGCATCTTCGCGCTGGTCTTCGCCTTCGCGTACGGGCGGCTGGGACAGGCGAGTCCGCGCGCGACCGCGTGCTGGCTGGCCGCCGCGGCCTTCGTGGTCCTCTTCCTCGTTCCGTTCGTCAAGTACCCCGCGACGCCGCCCGCCGTCGGCGACCCCGACACGATCGATCGGCGCACGGCGCTGTACGCGACGATGTTCGCGATCTCCGTCCTCGGGGCGATCGCCGCCGCGCGGCTGCGACCGGTCCTGCGCGAGCGACTCGACGGCCACGCGGCCACCGGCCTGGCCGTGCTCGCCTACCTCGCGGTCGCCATCGCCGCGGGCCTCGCGCTCCCGGGGATCCATGAGGTGCCGGCGGACTTCCCGGCGACGACGCTGTGGCGCTTCCGGGAGGCGTCGGTCGGGCTCCAGGTGACGATGTGGGCGACGATCGGGACGCTGTTCGGCTTCGCCGCGCAGCGCGTGATGACGGGCCGCCCGGTGCTCGCCCGTCGCGCCGACGTGCGCGTCGCGGGGGCGGACTGAGGCGCCGGATGGCGACGTCGCTGTGCGCACCCGGGCCGCGGAGGGCGACGGACCGCTGCCCGGGCGCCGTCCGGCTCCACGACGCGCAGGACGGGCTGCTGGCGCGGATCCGGACACCCGGCGGCCGGGTCACCGCCGCGCAGCTGCGCGCGCTCGCGCGCGCGATGGAGCTCGGCAACGGCCTCGCCGATCTGACGTCGCGCGCCAACGTGCAGGTGCGCGGCCTCGCGCGCGACGACGCGGCCGTGCTGGCGCCGCTGCTCTCGGGTGCCGGCCTGCTCCCCTCACCGGCGCACGACCGGGCGCGCAACGTCGTCGCCAGCCCGGTCGGCGGGCGCCACCCGCGGGCCGTCATCGCGACCGACGCGATCGTCGACGAGCTCGATCGCGCGCTCTGCGCGCAGCCCGCGCTCGCGGCGCTGCCCGGACGCTTCCTCTTCGCCGTCGACGACGGGAGCGCCCTGGCGCTCGACCGGCGCGCCGACGTGACGCTCGCCGGGACGGCGGGCGGGTTCACGCTCACGCTCGCCGCGCAGGCGGCGACGGTGCGCCTCACGCCGGCCGAGGCGCCGGCGGCGGCGATCGCCGCCGCGCTCGCGTTCCTCGAGGAACGGACGGCGCAGGGCGCCGGTGCGTGGCACGTCGCCGAGCTCACGGACGGCCCCGCGGCCGTCGCGGCGCGCCTGGGCGTGACCCTCGCGCGCGCGGCGCCGGCGGCCGACGCGCCGCGGCTGGCGCCGGGGATCCTGCGCCAGCGCGACGGGCGCATGGCCGTCACGGCGCTCGTGCCCCTCGGACGGCTGGACCAGGCGGCGATCACGGGCCTGGCGGACCTCGCCGCCGAGATCCGGATCTCCACCGCCCGCACGGTGACCGTGCCCGACGTCGACGGCGCCCGGGCCCGGGCGGTCGAGCGAGCGCTCGGCGGGCTCGGCCTGTCGCTCTCGCCCCGCTCGGGCTGGGTCGGCCTGAGCGCCTGCGCCGGCCTCGGGGCCTGCCCGCGCGCGCGTCTCGACGTCCGCGCGGCCGCCGCCCTGCGCGCGGCGGTCCGCGACCCTCGCGCCGAGGCCGAGCACTGGGCGGCCTGCGAGCGGCGCTGCGGCGAGCGCGCGGCCCAGCCCGTCTCCGTCGCGCCGGAAGGCGAGCGCATCCTCGTCCGGCGCGGCGGGCGCGAGCGCACGGTGGCGAGCGCGGACGAGGCCCTGGAGGCCCTGGCGTGATCGACTACGTCCGCGACGGCGCCGAGATCTACCGCCGGTCCTTCGCCATCATCCGCGCCGAGGCCGACCTCGACGGCTTCGACCCGGCACTGGAGCGCGCCGTCGTGCGGATGATCCACGCGTGCGGCATGGTCGATCTCGCCGACGACGTCGAGGCCTCGCCCGCCTTCGCCGCGGCGGCGACGGCCGCCCTGCGCGCCGGCGCGCCCGTGCTGTGCGACACGAACATGGTCGCCTCCGGCGTGACGCGCTCACGACTGCCGGCCGGCAACGACGTGCTCTGCACGCTGGCCGATCCGCGCGTCGCCGCCCTCGCGCGCGAGCTCGAGACGACGCGCACCGCGGCGGGGATGGAGCTGTGGCGCGAGCGACTGGACGGCGCCGTCGTCGCCGTGGGCAACGCCCCGACCGCGCTGTTCCGCCTGCTCGAGCTCGTCGGCGCCGGAGCACCCGCGCCCGCCGCCGTCATCGGCGTGCCGGTCGGCTTCGTGGGCGCGGCCGAGTCCAAGCAGGCGCTGGCGGGCAACGCGGACGGGCTCGAGTACCTGGTGGTCCACGGTCGCCGCGGCGGCAGCGCGATGGCCGCGGCCGCCGTCAACGCGCTGGCGAGCGAGGACGAATGAGCGCGCCCGGGCGACTCTTCGGCGTCGGCGTCGGACCGGGCGATCCCGAGCTCGTCACGGTCAAGGCGCGGCGGATCATCGAGGGCGCGGACGTCGTCGCCTACCCCATCGCGCGCCGCGGCCCCGGCGTGGCGCGGCGGGTCGCCGAGCCGTATCTCCACGGGCAGGTCGAGCTCGCGCTGACGTACCCGGTGACGACCGAGGACACCGACCATCCGGGCGGCTACGCCGGCGCGCTGCGCGACTTCTACGACGCGTCGGCCGCCGCGATCGCCGCGCACCTCGACGCGGGGCGCGACGTCGCCGTGCTGTGCGAGGGCGACCCGTTCTTCTACGGCTCCTACATGTACCTGCACGAGCGCCTGGCGCACCGCTACGAGACCGAGGTCGTCCCCGGCGTCACCTCGTTCAGCGCCGCCGCCGCCGCGGCGGGGACGCCGCTCGCCAAGCGCGACGACATCCTCACTGTCCTGCCGGGCACGCTGCCGCCCGACGTCCTCGCCGCGCGCCTGCGCACGAGCGACGCGGCCGTCGTGCTCAAGCTCGGGCGCACGTTCCCCGGCGTCGTGCGGGCGGCCGAGGGCGCCGCGGTCGCCGAGCGGGCGGTCTACGTCGAGCGCGCCAGCGCGCCCGAGCAGCGCGTCGCACCGCTGCGCGAGGCCGGTCCCGACGTGCCGTACATGTCGCTCGTGCTCGTCCCGACCGCAGCACGGGCGCGACGCAGGAACGGCCACCCGGGGCGAGTGGCCGTCGTCGGGCTCGGGCCCGCCGGGCCCGACTGGCTCACCCCCGAGGCGCAGGCCGAGCTGGCCGCCGCCGAGCACCTCGTCGGCTACGGCCCTTATCTGGCGCGTGTTCCCCAGCGCCGCGGCCAGCACCGCCACGGCAGCGACAACCGCGTGGAGGCGCAGCGCGCGCGCGAGGCGCTCGAGCTCGCCGCCGGCGGCGCGCGCGTCGCGGTCGTCTCGTCGGGCGACCCCGGCATCTTCGCCATGGCGACCGCGGTGCTCGAGGCGCTCGACGGCGCGGACGATCGCCTGAGCGGCGTAGAGCTGCGCGTCGTCCCCGGGCTGTCGGCGATGCAGGCGGCCGCCGCCCGCGTGGGCGCGCCGCTGGGCCACGACTTCTGCGTGCTCTCGCTGTCGGACCAGCGCAAGCCGTGGCCGGTCATCGAGCGCCGGCTCGAGGCGGCCGCCGGCGCCGACCTCGCGCTCGCGCTCTACAACCCGGCCTCGCGCACGCGGCGCGCGCAGCTCGAGCGCGCGATCGAGGTCCTGCTGCGCCACCGGGACGCCGACACGCCCGTCGTCGTCGCGCGCGCGGTGGGCAGCGACGAGGAGCGCGTCGACGTCACCACGCTCGGGGCGCTCGACCCGGGCGCGGTCGATATGCGGACGCTGCTCATCGTCGGCTCGTCGCAGACGCGCGTGTTCCCCAACGGCGGCGGGCCGCCGCGGGTCTACACGCCGCGGTCGTATCCGGCGTGAGTCCAGGCGAGGACGTCGCTCACTGTGGCGACCGTCGGGACGGCGGGCC
>DASXRF010000400.1:0-8593 GCA_036506755.1 Solirubrobacteraceae bacterium
AGCCCGCCGTCCAGCTCCTCGCTGCGGGCCCGCACGGTGGCCAGCTCGGCCGCGAGCCCAGCACCGCGCGCGGTCGCCGCGTCCAGCTCGGCGTCCAGCTCCTCGCTGCGCGCCCGCGCCGACGCGAGCTTGGTGACCGCGGTCGTCAGGTCGCCCTCGAGTTGCTCCGCCCGCTCGCCCAGCTCCTCGACGCGCTCGCGAGCTGCCGCCAGGTCGCGCTCCAGCCCGTCCCCGCGCGCCGCCGCCGCCGAGAGATCGCCTTCGACCTGCTCGACCCGCGCCCGCGATGCGGCCAGCTCACCGGCGAGGTCCTCGCCGCGCGCCGTCGCCGCCGCGAGCTTGCGCTCGAGCTCGCCGCCCCGCGCGATCGTCGTCGCGAGGCTCCGCTCGACCTTCGCGCCGCGCGCTCGCGCCGCCTCGAGCTCGCTCTCGAGACCGTCGCCCCGCGCACGCACCTCGGCCAGGTCGCGCTCGAGCTCCTCGGCCCGGCCGGCGGCGGTCGCGAGCTGGCCGCGCAGATGCTCGCCCAGCGCAGCCGCCTCACGCTCGAGGTCCTCACCGCGCGCCCGTGCCGCCGCCAGCTCGCGCTCGAGCTCGCCGCCCCGCCGCTCCAGCTCCTCGCCGCGCGCCCGCGCCGCCGCCAGCTCGCGCTCGAGCTCCTCGCCCCGCGCGTCCGCCGCCGCCAGACCGCGCTCCAGCTCCTCGCCGCGCGCCATCGCCGCCTCTGCCGACGCCGCGAGCTCGTCGCCGCGGGCCCGCGCTGCCACGACCTCGCGGTCCAGCTCGTCGCGGCGAGCGCTGAGCGCAGCCAGCTCGCGCCGAAGCTCCTCGAGGTCGCGCTCGAGCGCCGCCGCGCGCTCTGCTCCCGCGTCGCGCTCCGCGGACAGGCGGCCCTCCAGCTCCTCGATGCGCTCCTGCGCCGTGGCGACCCGATCGCGCTCGACGGCCACCGGCCGGCGGGCCTCCGCGGCGGCGGCGGACTGCGCGTCGCGCTCGCGCGTCGTCGAGGCGAAGCGCTCGCGCTCCCGTCCGACCGCGTGCTCGAGGTCCGCGATCCGCGCCACCGCCGCGTCGCGCTCGGAGGCCAGCGCGGCCTCGAGCTCGGCGCGGCGGGCGAGCGCCACGTCGCGCTCGGCGGTCAGGCGGCCCTGGAGCTCCTCGGCGCGCCGGCGCGCCGTGCCCGCGGCGCGCTCGAGCTCGAGGCGCACGGCGTGCGCACGGCGCGCCCGCTCCTCGGCGGCGTCGCGCTCGGCGGCGAGACCCCTGCTCGCCGCCTCGAGGTCGTCGACGCGCCCGAGCGCGGCGGTCAGCCGCGCCTCGCGCTCGCGCGCCTGCTCCCCGGCCGCGTCGAGCCGGCCGTGCAGCTCCTCGCGCTCGGCCGCGGCGGCCGCCTCGACCTGCTCGAGCCGCGAGCGGGCCGCGGAGAGCTCGGCGTCGACTCGGTCGGCGCGGGCGCCGGTCTCGAGGGCGGCCGCCAGGCGGGCCTCGACCGTGCGCTGCGCCTCCGCGCGCTGCGCGAGCTCGGACCGGGCCGCCGCCAGGCGCTCCTCGGCCTCGCTCGCGCGCCGCTCGGCCGTGTCGAGTGCCATGTGGGCGCGGGCCAGCGCGGTGCGCGCCTCGCCCGCCAGCGCGCGCTGGGCGCGCTCGCCCTGCTCGGCGCGCCGGGCACGCCCGGCGGCCTCCACGCGGGCCGCCTCGGCCGAGCTCGCGGCGCGCAGCGCCGACTCGCGCTCGCGCCGGGCCACGGCGTACGCGTCGACGAGCGCCCGGGTGCGCTCCTCGCGCAGCGCGTCGCCGAGCCGGCGCGACGCCGGGCGCGGGAGGGCGATCCGCGCGCCGTCCGCCAGCATGAGCGCGAACGTCGCGACGCGGGGGTCGACGCCGCGGGGCAGCGACCACGCCGCGCGCCAGTGGCCGTCCGAGCCGGACGGGCCGGGCAGCGGCCGCAGCGTCAGCTCCCGGCCCCCGCGATCCACGGCGAGCGCCACCGCGCCCGGCGCCGTCTCCGGCCAGCGGCCCGTGAGCCTCAACAGGCGGGCGCCCCCGGGCGCGTTGACGAGCTCGAAGGCCTCGACGGCGAATGGCGAAGAGGACGGCACTGGTGCGAAGACCCCGGTCAGCGGTCGAATGGTAAGCGGGGGCTCCGTCGGACGCGCTGCGTCTCGAGGCCGCCTCGGCACGTGCGGCCCACCTCTTAGAGTCCGCGCGGTGACCCGGGCGTTCACCTGGCACGACGGCGAGCGCGTGATCCGCTTCGGCCGCGGCGCCCTCGCCGACGCGCCCGCCCTCCTGGGCCGCGAGTACACGCTGCTGACGACCGAGCGCGCCGCCGCGCTCGCCCCGGGCGTCGTCGCCGGCGCCGAGCACGTGCTGCACGTCGGCCCCGGGCGGGTGGACGAGCTGGCGGGCGCGCTGCTCGACGACCTCCCGGCCACCCCGCTGGTCGTCGCGCTCGGCGGCGGGCGGGTCGTCGACGTCGCGAAGGCCCTCGCCGCGGCCCGCCCGCCCTGCCGCGTCGCCGCAATCCCGACCACCCTGTCGGCCGCCGAGATGACCGCCGTCCACCGCCGCGCCGCGGGCGCGCCCGCCGACGTTCCGGGCGTGCGGCCGGCCATCGTGCTCAACGACCCCGCGCTGAGCGCCTCGCAGCCCGAGCCCGAGCTCGCGGCGAGCGCGGCGAACGCGCTCGCCCACGCGCTCGAGGGGCCGCTGAGCGTCCGCTCGAGCCCCGTCCCCGAGCTCGCCGCGCGCGAGGCGGCGAGGCTGCTGGCCGGCGCCTGGAACGGGGCCCAGCCGGACCGCGACGCGCTCGCGCTCGGCGCGCTGCTGTCGGGCTACGTGATCGACTCGACGGGCTACGGCCTGCACCACGTGCTCAGCCAGACGCTGGTCCGGCTGGCCGGCGTCGGCCACGGTCAGGCGAACGCCGCGCTGCTGCCGCACACGGTCGGCGCGCTGCGGCGCCGCTCGCCGGAGCGGCTCGAGGCGCTCGCGCTCGGCCTCGGCGCCGACCCCGCGCAGGTCGCCGCCGCCCTCGCCCGCCGCGCGGGCGCGTCGCGCCTGCGCGACCTCGGCGTCAGCGACGAGCAGCTGGACGCCTGCGCGCGCGCCGCCGCCCAGCGCCCCGAGCTCGCGCTCACGCCGCCGCCGGCCGACGAGGCCGAGCTGCGCGCGCTCTACGCTGCCGCGTTGTAGTGGCCCTCGACCTCCTGACGGACCTCATGGGCGTCGTCCCGACGGCCTGCGACTACGCCGAGGCACGCCACGTCGACCGGCTCACCGAGTGGGTCGCCGTCCGCAACGGCGCGGTCGATCGCATCGAGAGCGACGAGGGCGCCGGTCTGGGCGTTCGCGTGCGCATCGGGGGCGCCTGGGGCTTCGCGGCCACCGACGACGTCAGCCCCGGGGGCGCCCGGCGCGCCCTCGCCCGGGCGATCGCCGTCGCCGAGGCCCAGCCACGCGGCGCGAGCCCGTGGGCCGCCGCGCTCGCCCCCGAGCCGCCGGCGCGCGGCCACTGGGCGTCGCCGTGCGCGCAGGACCCGTTCGCGGTCAGCCTCGACGACCGGCTCGCCCACCTGCTGGCCGCCGACGCCGCGATGGACGGCGACGCCAGGGTCGTGCGCCACCAGGCGTCGTGCCAGGCGAGCCGGACGCGCTGGGCGTTCGCCTCGACCGAGGGCGCCGCGTGCACGCAGGAGATCACCACCTGCGGCGGCGGCCTGTCCGCGCTGGCGGCCTACGACGAGGAGGCGCAGGTCCGCTCGTACCCCTCCAACCACGGCGGCTCGGTGGCGCAGGCGGGCTGGGAGCAGGTGCTCGCGCTCGAGCTGGCCGCGCACGCCCCCCGCATCGCCGCCGAGGCCGTCGAGCTGCTGCGCGCCCCGCCCTGCCCGGAGGGCGAGCGCACGCTCGTGATCGGCGCCGAGCAGCTCGCGCTGCAGGTCCACGAGTCGATCGGGCACGCGCTCGAGCTCGACCGCATCCTCGGCGGCGAGGCGTCCTATGCGGGCACCAGCTGGGTCGGCGCCGCGGACATCGGGCGCCTGCGCTACGGCTCCGAGCGGCTGCACGTCACGGCCGACGCGACGCTCCCCGGCGCCCTCGGCAGCTTCGCCTGGGACGACGAGGGCGTCGCCGCCCAGCGCATGCCGCTCGTCGTCGACGGCGTGCTCCGCGCGACGCTCTCGGACCGCACGAGCGCCGCCGCGGTCGGGCTCCCGCGCTCGGGCGGCTGCGCGCGCGCCGACGGCTACGCCCGCCAGCCGATCGTGCGCATGACCAACGTCTCCCTCGAGGCCGGCGACGCAGGGACGCTCGCGGACCTGATCGCCGACACGGACGACGGGATCTACGTCGAGACCAACCGGTCCTGGTCGATCGACGACCGCCGCCTGCACTTCCAGTTCGGCACCGAGGTCTCGCGAGAGATCAAGAACGGAGCCCTCGGGCGGCTGTACCGCAACGCGTGCTACGCGGGCGTCACGCCGCGCTTCTGGTCGGCGCTCGACGCCGTCTGCTCGCCCGAGGCGTGGGAGGTGCAGGGCCTGCTCAACTGCGGCAAGGGCGAGCCGGGACAGATGATGGAGGTCTCCCACGGGGTCGCGCCCGCGCGCTTCCGGGGCGTGCAGGTCGGCGCCGGATGACGACCCCCCTCGATCTCGCCGCCGACGTCCTCGCCGGCGTCGAGGGCGAGGCGCAGGTCATGGCGGTGCGCGAGCGCTCGCTGACCTCGCGGTTCAGCCGCTCGGCGCCGACCCAGGCCACCGAGGTCGACGCCCACACCGTCCACGTGCTCTGCGTCGTCGAGGGCCACACGGGCGGCGCCACCGCCGCCCGCGTCGATCGCGACGCGCTCGCCCAGGCCGCCCGCCGCGCCCGCGCCGCCGCCGAGGCCGCCGCGCGCGGCGGGCCCGGCGCCTATCCCGGCCTGCCCGAGCCTCGGCCCGCCCGCTCGCACACCGGCTACGACGCCGCGACGGCCGAGCTCGACCCGCACGCGGCGGGCGCCGCCCTGACCGCCGCGTTCGCCGCCGCCGCCGAGCGCGGCCTGGAGGCCTACGGCCTCTGGAGCGCGGGCGGAGTCGAGACCGCGATCGTCGCCACGACGGGCCTGCAGGCCGTCGACCGCGTCACCGACGCCTACATGAAGGTCCTCTGCCGCGACAGCGATGGGCGGTCGGGCTTCGCCGCCGCGACGGGAACGGGAATCGGCGGGCTGGACGGTGGCGCGCTGGCGCACGCGGCCGCGGCCAAGGTCGTCGGCGGCGAGCCCGCGACGCTTCCGCCGGGCGAATACCCGGTCGTGCTCGAGCACGAGGCGGTCGGGACCATCCTCGAGATGCTGGCCTACAGCGCGTTCAACGGCCTGGCCCACGTGGAGGAGCGCGGCGCGCTGGCCGGCCGCCTGGGGACGCGCGTCGCCGCGTCGTGCATCAACCTGGCCGACTCGCCGCGCTTCACCGGCACGCTGCCGCGCGCGTTCGACGCCGAGGGCGTCCCCAAGATGCCGCTGCCGCTCATCCAGGACGGCGTCGCGCACCGCGTCGTGCACGACACGCGCTCGGCCGCCCAGGCCGGCGGCGACGCGCGCTCGACCGGCCACGCGCTGGAGCCGGGCGGCGCGCTCGAGGGCCCCGCGCCGACGAACCTCGTCCTCATCGGCGGCGGGGCGGCCGATGCGGCCGAGCTCGCGGCGCCGATCGAGCGCGGGCTCTACGTGACCCGCCTGTGGTACGTCAACGTCGTCCACGAGCGCACCGCGCTGCTCACCGGCGTGACGCGCGACGGGACGTTTCTCATCGAGGACGGCCGCATCTCACGCCCGGTGCGCGACGTGCGCTTCACCGACTCCGGGCTGCGCCTGCTCGACGCGACCGAGGCGCTGACCGCCGGCCAGCGCCTCGTCAGCGAGGGCGAGTTCTACGGGACGCGCTTCGCCAGCGGCGTCGTCTGCCCGGCGCTGCGCGCGCAGGGCTTTCGCGTCACGGGCGGCGCGTGAAGCAGCGCAGCGCCGGCGGCATACGCTCCTCGCTGTGCGAACACCGGCCTACCGGCGCCTCACGAGCGACGACCGCCGCCGCCAGCTGCTCGACCGCGCGGTCGCGCTGTTCGCCGAGCACGGCTACGACGAGCTGTCGATGGCCGCGATCGCGCGCGCGGCCGGGATCTCCAAGCCGCTGCTCTACCACTACTTCCCGAGCAAGCGACAGCTGTTCGAGGCCGCGCTCGCGCAGGCCGCCGAGGAGCACCTGGGCCGCGTCGCCCCGGACCCGTCCGCCCCGCCGGCGGCGCAGCTCGCGACGAGCCTGCATGCCTTCCTCAGCTGGATCGAGGCCAACCCCGCCGCCTACGTCAAGCTCATGCGCAGCGCGGGCATCCCGGAGGTCCGCGAGCTCATCGACCGCGTTCGCGAGGACACCGCGCAGCGCATCCTCGCCGGCCTCGGCGACCGGCGGCCCGCGGTGCGAGCCGCCGTGCGCGGCTGGCTGTGGTCGATGGACGGCGTGTGCCTCGACTGGGTGACCGAGGGCGACCTCGAGCGTGAGGAGGTGGCGGGGCTGCTGCTCGGCACGCTGCGCCGGACGCTGGCCGCGGCGGGCCTGGACCTCGAGAAGGCCCTCGCGTAGGCCACCGCGCGAGTTCGGGGGTCCCCGGCACCGCGCGGCGCGGGCGCCGGCGACGCGTCTGCCGGGGTCTAGATCTTCAGCAGGATCAGCGTGTTGACCACGAAGGCGATCGCGAAGCCGACCGTCCAGCGGTTCAGGTTGCGCTCGACCAGCGAGCCGCCGCCGAACGGCCCGGCGCCGGTGCCCACGCCGAAGGCGCCCGACAGGCCGGTGTCCTTCCCCGAGTGCATGAGCACGAGGAAGATCAGCACGACCGAGATGACGACCTGGACGAGCGAGAGCAGCGTGTACATCGCGTCGTCAGGTTAGCCGGTCGAGCTCGCGCAGGAGCTCGACCGCCTCGGCGCGCAGCTGGCGGTCCAGCGCGCGGAAGTCGGCCTCCGAGAGCTTGCCGGTCCGGAAGTCCATCTCGGCGTCGCGGATCTCGAGGTACTTGGCCTCCTTGGCCGCCTCGAGCTCCTCGCGACGCGTCTCCTCGGCCGCGACGAGCCGCTCGCTGCGCCCGCGGCGCAGCGGTGCGGCGACGAGCGCCACGGCGGCGACCAGCACGACGAAGACCAGCAGCGCGGCCAGGGCGTCCACCGCAGCGCGCTACGCGCGGCCGAGCTCCTGCGCCACCCGCGCCCGCAGGCTCGCCGTCGCCCGGCGGCGCGCGAGGTCGGGCGCCGGCCACAGCGCGACGAGCCCGCCGGCGGCGACGATCATGCCGCCGAGCCAGATCCACGTGACCAAGGGCGAGGCGATGAGCCGGAAGTCGGCGGGCGGCGGGCGCTCGGAGTAGCGCTGGGCGATCGCCGCCAGCGCCAGCCCGGCGGCGCGCGACGGCAGCTCGTTGCCCTTGGCGATGACCTTCATCAGCCAGCCGGCGTCGGGCTGCACGGCGACCCAGAAGTCGCGCGTGGCGCCGGCCTTGAGGCCGACCTCGCTGGTCGCGTCGCCCATCACGTACTGGCCGACGGTCCCCTGGGAGGGGTCGCCGGGGTAGTAGTTGCGCGCCGGGCGCAGGGTCGCGACGTGCTTGCCGCCCTTGGAGACGTCGAGCACCGCGCCCAGCGTCATGAACGCGCCCGTCCCGTCGGGGTCGTCGGCGACCCGGCCGGTGGCGCGCGCGTAGCGCACGTCGTAGCCGTCGACGCGCGCCGTGTCGCCCGGCACGAGCGACGCGTCGCGCGTGTGCTGGAAGGCCGACGATGCCGCGACGCCGACGAACAGCACCGCCATCCCGATGTGGATCGTGTAGCCGCCCCAGCGCCGGCGGTTGCGCCGCACGAGCTGGACGGCGGCGAGCGGGACGCTCTCGCTCGCCATCGCCCGCCGCGCGCGCACACCGCGGACGAGCTCCTGGCCGATCGAGCCCAGCACGAAGGCGGCGAAGGCGAACATGCACAGCGCCAGCGGCTTGTTCGCGACGTGGACCGGCAGCAGCGCGAGCGCGCACAGCGCCGCGCAGGCGCTCGGCACGACGAAGTTGCGCCGCGCGTTGGCCGCCGTCGCGCGCCGCCACGCGATCACGGGCCCGATCCCGCTCAGCAGCACGAGCACCAGCGCCAGCGGCACCGTGTAGCGGTCGAACCACGGCGGGCCGACCGAGGCCTTCTGCCCGGTGGCCGCCTCGGAGATCAGCGGGAAGAAGGTGCCCCAGAAGACGACGAAGCAGAGCCCGACGAGCACGAGGTTGTTGAGCAGGAAGATCGCCTCGCGGCTGAGCAGCGAGTCGAGCCGGCTCTCGCTGCGCAGGAGGTCGCGGCGGGCGACGACCAGGGCGATCGAGCCGGCGGCGAGCACCGCGATGAAGGCGACGAACGGCTTGCCGAGCGTCGAGGCGCCGAAGGCGTGGATCGAGTCGAGGATCCCGCTGCGCACGAGGAACGTCCCGAGCACCGCGAGCACGCCGGTGGCCAGCACGAGCGAGACGTTCCAGACCTTCAGCATCCCGCGCTTCTCCTGGATCATCGCCGAGTGCAGGA
>DASXRF010000401.1:0-3515 GCA_036506755.1 Solirubrobacteraceae bacterium
GGGCCCGTCCGTAAGTCGTCCGAAACCCCGTCGGACTTGCGGACGGGTCCACTAGCCATTGATCAGACGGTCGAGTCGCACCGCATTGCGGGGCGCGAACCCCTCCCAGTCGTTGTTGAAGTAGCAGAAGACCTCGCGGCCGGCGGCGAGCTCGCGCACGCGCCGCGCCCACTCGGCGAGCTCGCGGTCGGAGTAGTTGCCGCGCCGGCCGCGCTCGCCCCAGTGGAAGCGCACGAACGCGAAGGCCGCCGTGGGCGGCGGCTCGGGCAGCGGGCGGCGGGCGTCGTGGGCGAGCACCGTCGCCACGCCGTGCTCGCGCAGCAGCGCGTAGACCTCGTCCGCGTACCAGCCCTCGTTGCGGAACTCGAACGCGTGCCGGCCGGGCGGCAGCTCGGCCAGCGCGCTCGCCAGGCGCTCGTCGTCGCGCTTGAACTGCGGCGGCAGCTGCCAGAGCAGCGGGCCCAGGCAGCCGCGCTCGATGATCGGCTCGATGCGCTCGTTCAGGCGGCGCATGCCGTCGGCGACGTTGGTCAGCCGCTTCATGTGGGTGATGAAGCGCGAGACCTTGATGGCGAAGACGAAGCCCGGCGGCACCTGCTCGACCCACCGCGCGACCGCGGGGCGCTTGGGGAGCATGTAGAAGCTCGAGTTGACCTCGACGGTCGGGAAGCGCCCCGCGTAGACCTCGAGCCACCGCGCCTGCGGGCAGCGCTCGGGGTACAGGACGCCACGCCAGGACTTGTACTGCCAGCCCGAGCACCCGACGAGGACCCGCCCCACATCCTCAACGTACACTCCGGTTCAGATGGCCAAGCAGCGACAGGTCCGCATCGAGCAGAAGAGCGCGCTGGCCGCGATGCAGCGCCTCGAGACGCGCTCGGACGAGGAGCTCGAGTCCGAGACGAAGTTCAAGGCCGCCGCGCTGGCCATCCTCGGCGCCCGCGCCGCCGAGCGCTACGACGCCAAGGCATCGCGCGACTACTTCCGCCGCGCCATCGCCGCGGCGCGCCCGCAGGAGCGCATGCAGCTGCGGCGGATGGCCGACGCGTCGCTCGCGCTGGCCGAGCGCCGGCCGGATGACCTGAAGGCCGCGGTGGAGCGCCTCGGACAGGCGCCGCCGTCGACGCGCCAGCTGCTCCTGCTGCGCTTCATGGGCCTCGTCGCGCCCCCGCCGGGCGCGCCGTTGTTGCTGCGCGCACGCGGCATCCTGCTCATCCTGCTGCTCGTGATCCTGCTCCTCGCCGTCGGCCTGGGGCTCGTCGAGCTCGTCTCGCTGCCCTTCGGCGGGGTCGGGGTCGGCGGCGGGCTGCTGCTCGGCTTCCTCGTCGTGGTCGTCGCCCTCGGGGTCCTGGCGCTCATCGGCCGGCGCCGGCAGAGCCGTGCGGCCGAGCAGCGCGCGGCCGCCGCGGCTAACCGCGGCGGACGCTGATCTTCTGGATGACGACCGGCGTCGTCGGGCGCTGCGTGCGCGGGTCGGCCGGCGTGGCGGCGATCTTGCGCACCGCGGCGTCGCTGCCGACGACGCGCCCGAGGATCGCGTAGTCGGGCGGCAGCCCGGCGTCCTGGGCGGTGACGACGAAGAACTGGCTCCCCGACGTGCCGGGCGGCTCGACCTCGGTCTTGGCCATCGCGACGATGCCGCGCGTGTACTGCGTGTCCGACGGCGGGCGCTCGGTGACCGAGTAGCCCGGCCCGCCCTGCCCCGTCCCGGTCGGGTCGCCGCCCTGGATCACGAAGTCGCTGCCGTTGGGCGACTGGGCGATGCGGTGGAAGATCACGCCGTTGAAGAACCCGCGCCGCGCGAGGTAGACGAACGAGGCGACCGTCTTGGGCTGGTCGCGGACGTCGAGGGCGACCTCGATCGCGCCGCAGTTGGTGTCGATCGTCGCGCGCCAGCGGGCCGTGCGGTCGATCTTCAGCGACGGCCGGTCCAGCTCGCCGTCGGGCTTGGGCCGCGGCGCGGCGACCTTGCGACAGCCCGACGTCGTCGACTGTTGCGCGGCGGCGCTCGTCTCTGTCCCGGTCGTCTTCTCCTTGTCCGAGGAGCCGCAGCCGGCCAGGGCGACCAGGGCGAGCAGGGCGAGCGAACGGCGCACGGCGGGCCAGCATAATCGGGTGGGTCGACCGCGCGAGGGCTGGGGTCCCCGGCAACGCGCGGCGCGGGCCCCGGCCACGCAGCTGCCGGGGGCGCTAGCTTCGTCGCCCCCGTGCCCGAGCGCCGCATCGCCCTGCTCGTCAACCCCCACGCCGGCGGCGGCCGCGCCGGCCGGCTGCTGCCCGAGGTCGAGGCGGCGCTGAGGGCGCTGCCCGTGCGGTTCCGCGTCGAGCGCACCGAGTCGCTCGATCACGCGCGCGCTCTGGCGGCGACCGCAGCCGAGGCGGGCGAGACGGTGGTCACGCTGTCGGGCGACGGCCTGATCGGCTGCGTCGCCGGCGTCGTCCACAGCCACCCCAAGGGGGTGCTCGGCGTGCTCCCCGGCGGGCGGGGGAACGACTTCTGCCGCGTGCTGGGCATCCCCCTCGACGACGTCGCCGCCGCCTGCGCGGTGCTCGCCGGGGGCGTGGAGCGACGGCTCGATCTCGGCTGCGTCGACGGCCGGCCGTTCATCGGGATCGCCTCGCTCGGCTTCGACTCGGACGCCAACCGCATCGCCAACGAGGCGCCCTCCCGGCTGGGCAACCTCGTCTACGCCTACGGCGCGCTGCGCGCCCTGGCCGCCTGGCGCCCGGCGCGCTTCGACCTCGAGCTCGACGGCGGCGAGCGGCGCGGCTACGTCGGCTACTCGGTCGGCGCGTGCAACACCAAGGCCTACGGCGGCGGGATGTACGCCGCGCCCGGCGCCGAGCTCGACGACGGCCTGCTCGACGTGGTCTTCTGCGAGGACATGCCGAAGCGCCGCTTCCTGACGCGCCTGCTGCCGCGGCTCTTCAAGGGCACGCACGTCGAGCTGCCCGAGGTCCACGTCGTGCGCACGCGCCGCCTGCGCGTCGACGCCGACCGCCCCTTCGTCGTCTACGCCGACGGCGACCCGATCGGCCGCACGCCGGCCACCATCGAGGTCCTGCCCGGCGCGGTGCGCGTGGTGTGTCCGGCGTGACGTTTCCGGCCAAGGTGGCGGCGGCGCGGGCCGCCGCGGCGCTGTCGCGGCGCACGGGCCGCGGCGGCACGTCGATGCCCGGTCGCCTCCTCATGCGCCTCGAGCCCGGGGCGATCGGCCGGCTCGCCGCGCGCCTGCGCGAGGGCAGCGTCGTGATCTCGGCGACCAACGGCAAGACGACGACCGCGGCCATGGCCGCCGCGATCCTCGAGCGCACCGGCCGACGCCTCGTCCACAACCGCGCCGGGGCGAACATGGCGGGCGGGGTGGCGTCGGCCCTGCTCGACGCGCGCGGGCCCGCCGACCTCGGGCTCTTCGAGGTCGACGAGTTCTGGCTGCCGCAGGTCGCGCGCGAGCTGTCGCCGCGGGCGCTGCTGCTCGCCAACCTCTTCCGCGACCAGCTCGACCGCTACGGCG
>DASXRF010000402.1:0-4186 GCA_036506755.1 Solirubrobacteraceae bacterium
CGCGTTCGTGCGAGGTGGCTGAGCCATGAGCCTGGCCGAGCGCATCGCCGGCAAGCGGGTGCTGATCTGCGCGGGCTCGGGCGGCGTCGGCAAGACGACGTGCTCGGCCGCGCTCGCGCTCGGCCTCGCCGCGCGGGGACGGCGCGTCGCCGTCGTGACGATCGACCCAGCCAAGCGCCTGGCCGACGCGCTCGGCCTCGAGGAGCTCGGCAACGAGCCGCGCCTCGTCGACCCGGCGCGCTTCGCCGGCCACGGGATCGAGGTGCGCGGCGAGCTGTGGGCGATGATGCTTGACGCCAAGGCGACGTTCGACGAGCTCATCGACCGCCTGGCGCCCGACGAGCGCACCCGCGAGGACGTCCTGGCGAACCGCATCTACCAGGAGCTCTCGAGCGCGGTGGCCGGCTCGCAGGAGTTCACCGCGGTGGCCAAGCTCTTCGACCTGGTGCGCAGCGAGCGCTTCGACGTCGTGGTCCTCGACACGCCGCCCTCGCGCAACGCGCTGGACTTCCTCGACGCGCCGGACCGGTTGACGAACTTCTTCGAGGGCCGCGCGCTGCGGGTCTTCCTCGCCCCCACGGGGTTCGCCGCGCGCGTCATGGGCCGCGGGACGGGCGTCGTGTTCGCGGTGCTCAAGCGCGTCACCGGCGTCGACCTGCTGCGCGACGTCTCGACGTTCTTCCGCTCCCTCGGCGGCCTCCTCGACGGCTTTCGCGAGCGCGCGGCCGCCGTCAAGGCGGTGCTCAGCGACCCGTCGACGACGTTCCTGATCGTCACCTCGCCCGAGCGCGACCCGGTCGAGGAGGCGATCTTCTTCCACCGCAAGCTGCGCGAGGCGGGCATGCCCTTCGGCGGGCTGATCGTCAACCGCGTCCAGCCGGCCGACGGGCTCGACGGCGACCCGCACGCGGTCGAGGCCGAGCTCGCCGGCGCGCTCGGCGCCGACCTCGCGCGCCGGGTCGCGCAGACCTACGCCGAGGCGCAGCTGCTGGCCCGCCGCGACGAGGCGTGCCTCGCCCACCTGCGCGCCGAGGTCGGCGAGCCGGATCCCGTGCTCGTGCCCCAGCTCGACGGCGACGTGCACGACCTCGATGGACTCATATCCGTCCACGATCACCTTTTCGGGCAGGGTTCTGACCGGTAGAGTGCGCGGGCGGTGAGGCATCTGCCTGCCGCTGTCACGGACGACTTCAACTCAGGAGAGAGAGCACAGGCAATGTCCTTACGTGCCCGCCTCGCTGCCGCCGCGCTCGCGACCGGCGTGCTCGCCGCGGCGCCCGCCGCCGCCGCGCCGCCGGTCCAGCCGGGTCAGCAGGGCTTCCCGCATCGCCCCGTCTGCGGCCCGCCGCAGGCGGGCCAGGCGCGCTGCCACGCCGAGGTGATCACCGAGGCCGACGGCGTCACGCCGCGCGTCACCCCGGCGCCCAACGGCTACGGCCCGGCCCAGCTCCAGGCGGCCTACAAGCTGCCCTCCACGACCGCCGGCGCCGGCCAGACGATCGCCATCGTCGACGCCTACGACCTGCCGACCGCGCAGAACGACCTGGACACCTACCGGTCGCAGTACGCCCTGCCCGCGTGTGGCGCGGGCTGCTTCACCAAGGTCAACCAGCGGGGCGGCGCCTCACCGCCGGCCGTCGACGCCGGCTGGGGCCAGGAGATCGCGCTCGACCTCGACATGGCCTCCGCGATCTGCCCGAACTGCAAGATCCTCCTGGTGGAGGCCGACTCGGCCTCGATCGCCGACCTCGGCGCCGCGGTCGACACGGCGGTCGAGCTCGGCGCAACGGTCATCTCGAACTCCTACGGGACGCGCGAGTTCTCCAGCGAGACGGCCTACGACCTGCACTTCGACCATCCCGGCAAGGCGGCGATCACCGTGAGCTCGGGCGACAGCGGCTACGGCGTCGAGTGGCCGGCCGCGTCGCCGTGGGTGACGGCGGTCGGCGGCACGAGCCTGAAGACCGCGGAGAACGCGCGCGGCTGGAGCGAGACCGCATGGGGCGGCGCCGGTTCGGGGTGCTCGGCGGTCGAGTCGAGGCAATGGTGGCAGAGCTCGACGGCGACGGGCTGCGCGCGGCGCGCCGTGGCCGACGTCGCGGCGGTCGCCGACCCGAACACGGGCGTCGCCGTCTACGACTCGACCGCGTACCAGGGCTCGGCGGGCTGGATGGTCTTCGGCGGCACGAGCGTCGCCGCGCCGGTCATCGCCGGGGTCTACGCGCTGGCCGGCAACGCCACGTCGGTGGAGTACGGCTCGTTCCCGTACTCGCACACGGGCGGGCTGTTCGACGTCACGAGCGGCGCGAACGGACACTGCGCCAAGAGGACGGCGCAGCTGTGCACGGCCAGGACCGGCTGGGACGGGCCCACCGGGCTCGGCACGCCGAACGGCGTCAGCGCCTTCTAGGCGTTTCGCGGGGGGCCGCGCCCGGGTCAGACGGGCGCGGCCTCCGCGATCAGCCGATCGGCCAGCGTGCGCAGGTCGGAGTCCAGGTGGCCGCATAGCACGTCGCGCAGCAGCGCGCGCAGGTGGCCGGCGAGCTCGTCGATGAGCCCATCCACCTGCTCGCCGCGCGGCGCCGTGCCGGCCACGACCGCCCGCTCGAGCGAGACGGCGTGCGCTGCGCGTGCGGCGAGCGCGGGGCGCTGGGGCGGCGTCGCGCACAGGGCCGCCAGCCGGCCGGAAAGCTGTCCGGACTGCGGCCCTTCGGGCTCGAGCAGCGCCCGCAGGCCGAGCAGGACGTCGGTCAGCGCCTCGGTGCTCGAGGCGCGCTCGCAGGCCATCTCGTAGCGGCCGAGCGCCCACGCCAGCTCGCCGGCGCGGGGCATCCGCCGCGCAACGAGGTTGCAGAACGCCCGCAGCTCGTCCTCCTCATCAGCCTCGAGCAGGACGACGCCCTCGTAGGCCGCCGCGCCCGCGCCGGTGCCGAGCAGCCCGGCGCGCCAGGGGCCGTCGTCGACGCGCACCCAGGCGATCGGCCCGAAGGCGATCGCGGCGTCGTCGTAGAGGCGCAGCGCGGTCAGCAGGCGCCGGAAGCGGCGCCCGGCCTGCGCGAACGGGTCGGGCGCGCGGTCCTCGATGACCGCGCGGAAGACGGCGAGCACGTCGGCCTGGTCGACCGCCTCCTCGGGCGCACCGGGCAGCGCGTCCGCCCGGCGCAGGGTCAGCCCCTCGCCGAGCACGACCTCGTCGGAGGCGACGTCGAGCCCGAGCACGGGCAGGACGACGACGGCGTCCGTGCGCCCGGCGAAGAGGATCTCCTCGAGCTGGGCGTAGGCGCGGTCGAAGCGCGCGTCGTCGAGCGCGAAGTCCGTCTGCTCGGCGAAGACGCGGGCCAGGAAGGCCTGCAGCGCCGAGGGCGGGCCGCCGGACGGCCGCTCGCCCACCGCGCTCAGGTAGCGCGGCACGCGGTCGGCGTGATCGGCCAGCGCGCGCGCCGCGGCGGCGTGGGCGGGCAGGCGCTCGAGTCCGCTCGCTCGGGTGCGCAGGAACTCGCCGACCAGCGGGCGGTAGCAGTACAGCGGGGTGCGGGCGCGGCGGGCGGAGGGACCGGTCTCGGCCAGCTCGAACGGGATCTCGGCGCCCTGCGCCGTCTCGGCGGCGAGCAGCCCGGCGGCCTCCTCGGAGAACGCGCGCAGCGCCGCGTGCAGCATGTGGGACCTCATCGCGCCGGTCGGCTTCGACGGGTCGGTGCGCGTGTCCTCCTGACGACAGCGCGAGTGCAGCCGGGGTCAGGCGGCAGCCGGCGTGCAGGCGGCCTCGCCGCCGAGCCAGCGCGTCCCGTACTTGCGCATCGACTCGATGATCGGCAGCAGGTCGCGCCCCTTCTCGGTCAGCTGGTACTCGACCCGGGGCGGCACCTCGGCGTAGGTGTGGCGCTCGACGATCCCCTCCTCCTCGAGCGCGCGCAGGCGCAGCGACAGCGTGCGCGGGCTGATCCCGGCCAGGGAGCGCTCGAGCTCGCAGAAGCGCGAGCGGCCCTCGCTCAGGTCGCGGACGAGCAGCAGCGTCCACTTGCCGCAGACAACGTCCGCCGTACGGCAGACGGGACACGTGGGATCGCCGGTCACGCCCAACACTTTACCGAATGAAGCCAGGTCCCCGCCGAGGCGGCCCAAAACGACGAGGGCCCCGCTGGTGCGGGGCCCTCGCTGGTCCTGACGTGGGACGCGGCCCTACGCC
>DASXRF010000403.1:0-1748 GCA_036506755.1 Solirubrobacteraceae bacterium
AGAGTGTCTCGCCGGCCGCTCGGCTCGAGGTCTCCGCGCTCGAGGCGCGCGTCACCGGTCTCGGCTGGCCGCTGCGGGGATCAGCCGGCGTGCACGCGGACCTGCGTCCGCCCGGCGGCGGTCGGCTCCGCGTGACGGGACGGGTCGGCCTCGATCCCCTCGACGCCGACGTGCGCGTGATCACCCAGAACGCCGAGCTCGCACCGTATCGGCCGTATCTGCCCGTCGCCGCGCGGGTGGCGGGAGCGGCCGACGTCGACCTCGCCGTCGTGGTCCCGTCGCTCGGCGAAGCCCGGGCCCGGGCGCGCGGGCGCGCGGCGCTGTCGCGCGTCGACGTTCGTGACGGCGAGCGCACGGTGATGCGCGTGGAGCGCGCGACCGCGACCGGCGTCGACGTCGACTGGCCCGAGCGCGTCGTCGTGGACCGGCTCGCCCTGGCGCAGCCGTGGGCACTCGTCGAGCGCGACGCCAAGGGCGACCTGACGCTTCGCGCCTTGCTCACGCCGCGCCGGTCGGCCGCGCCGTGCGGGGCGGGGGCGTGTCCCCCGGCCGAGGCCGAGCCGGCCGGGGAGCCCGTCGCCGCGACGATCGTGCACCTGACCGTCGACGGCGGCGGTCTTCGCGTGGTCGATCAGAAGGTGTCGCCGCCCTTCGCGGTCGATCTGCAGTCCGCGACGCTCCGCATGGACGGGCTCTCGACGTCCGAGCCCAAGCCGGCGCGGCTGGAGCTGACCGGCCGACTGGGGCCGGGATCGGAGCTGACGCTGCGCGGGACCGTCGGCGCGCTCGGCGGTCCCCTCAAGCTCGATCTGAACGGCGAGGTGCGTGACTTCGCGCTGCCGCGCACGAACCCCTACCTCCTGCAGCACGTGGGCTGGAAGACGGACGAAGGGCGCCTCACGTCCAAGCTGCAATGTCGCGTCGACGGCGAAGCGCTGTCCGCCAAGACCGACATCCGCCTCAGCCGCTTGCATCTCGTGCGGGCCGCCGAGCAGGACAAGGCGCAGGCACGCATGGGCCTGCCGCTCGGCATGATCACGTCGCTCATGAAGAACAAGCAGGGCGACATCAACCTGTCGCTGCCCGTGCGCGGCACGCTCAGCGATCCGCGCTTCGACCTCGGCGAGACGATCTGGAGCGCGGTGCGCACGGTGGCCGTGCACGCCATCGCGCTGCCGGTGAGCTGGATCGGGCGCGTCCGCGTGAGCAAGGACTCGCGCATCGAGCGGATCGACGTCGATCCGGTGACCTTCGAGGCGGCGACGCCGACGCTCACCGCCGAGGGGCAGGCGCAGGTGGCGCGGCTCGCGGCGTTTCTCGACGAGCTGCCCGAGGTCCGCGTGGCGCTGACGCCGGTGGCGTCCTCGAGCGACGTCGCCGAGCTCAAGCGCCGGGCCGCGGAGACGGCCCTCGAGCGCGTCGCCCGCCAGCACCAGCTCTCGCGCGATGCCGCCGCGGCGCGTCTGTTCAGGGAGCGCTTCCCCGATCGGCCGGCGCCCGCGACGCCGGCCACCGCCCTCGGCGCGCTCCTCGAGGCGGCGGAGGTCGCGCCGACCGAGGTCACCCGGCTCGGCACGCAACGACTGGAGACCGTGCGCGACACGCTCACGCGCGCGGGCGTCCAGGGCGAGCGGTTGACCGAGCGAAAGCTCGTCCAGCGCGAGGGCCGTGAGAGTCAGGTCGACGTGGACATCCTCGATCCCGAGACGCCGCGGCCCTCGAAGATGCGCGAGGTCCTGCGACGCCTC
>DASXRF010000404.1:0-7590 GCA_036506755.1 Solirubrobacteraceae bacterium
GGCGAGTTGGTTGTGGCGTATACCGGCGGCCAGCGCGAGTAGACGGATGACGACTCGAGCGAGCAGGCCGGGCATCGTGCGCGCGCCGTGGCGTTCGAGGGAGAGCTGGCCTTTGAGCGTGTCGAAGACGCTCTCGATCCATTGGCGCACCGGGCCCAGCGAGCCGTGCCGGGCGGGCTCGTCGCGGCGATCGGGACGGATCAACCGGGCGCCGTGGCCTGCGACGAGCTGCTCGAATGCCTGCCCGGCGTCGGGCGATGGCAGTGCCGTCCGGGGCCGCCCCCGCCCGCACCCATGGGAGTTTCAGCTGAGCTCCTCGGACAGTCCGATGATGATGCCCTCAGGGCCACGCACGAAGCAGAGCCGGTAGATGTCCTCGTACTGCGCGATCTCGCCGACGAGCTCGGCGCCGTGGGTACGCAGGCGGGCAACGACGCCGTCGACGTCGTCGACAACGAACATGACGCGGCGCATGCCCAGCGCGTTCGTCGGCGCGTTCTCCGGCTCGGCTCGGACCGCCGGCGGCGTGTGGAACTTCGACAGCTCGACCCGGCCGTGGCCGTCCGGGGTCCGCATCATGGCGATGTCGGCACGGACGTCGTCGAGCCCGACGACGCGGTCCACCCAACGCCCCTCGACCGTCGTCTCGCCTTCCAGCTCCATACCGAGTTCGCCGAAGAACGCTTTGGCAGCCTCGAGGTCGTCGACAACGATGAGAACG
This sequence comes from Solirubrobacteraceae bacterium, assembly GCA_036506755.1. Lineage (GTDB taxonomy): Bacteria > Actinomycetota > Thermoleophilia > Solirubrobacterales > Solirubrobacteraceae > DASXRF01. Next base: position 722 of record DASXRF010000404.1, read on the forward strand.
TTGTCCATCCGCTGAATCGTCATATCCCGGAGCGTAGGGTCGGATGCTTCGACAGCTCCCCTAACCAGCCCTCGCCCGGCCTATAAGGAATCGATCATCTAGCCCGTCCGCCGCGGAGCGGCCGCCGCCGGGACGCCGTTAGCCGCGCTGCGCCGAGACCGAACCAGAGGAGGCCCAGATGGCCGAGTTCCCCGCACCCGCCGAGGGAATCGTCCTGACGCACTTCATCGTCTCCGACGACGTCGAGCGATCGCGCCGCTTCTACACCGACGTGCTCGGCGGCGAGACGGTGCTCGGGGGCGAGCCGACGATCGTCGCGCTCGCCAACGGCTGGGTCATCATCAACGTCGGCGGGGGCCCGACCGACGACAAGCCGACGGTCACGCTCGAGTCGCCGCCCGATCCGGACCGGGTGAGCAGCTTCCTCAACATCCGCGTCGCCGACATCGCGGCGGTCTACGCGGACTGGAGCGCGCGCGGCGCCGAGTTCCTGACGCCGCCGGTCGACCACGGCCGCGAGCTGCGCTGCTTCATGCGCGACCCGGACGGGCATCTGATCGAGGTGGGCCAGGCGACCGGGATCCTCGAGAACCGGTGATGGTCAGCGCGCGAGCAGCACGAGCCCGGTCGCCGCGGCAGCGGCGGCCAGGGCCGCGCCGGGCACGCGCTTCTCGGGCGGCAGGTCGCGCCACGCGCCGGCGATGCCGAGGAGGTCGCCGGCATCGGAGAGCACGCCCGCGACGAGCCAGGGCCGCGCCGAGGCGCCGGCCCGCGTGGCGGCGAGCAGGCCCGCGCCGATCCCGACCTCCCGGCCGCCCATCCCTCGCACGAAGGCCTGAGCGTCGGGCGTCGCGCCGCCCGCGCCCGACAGGACGTGGCCGGCGGCGCGCGGGGCGGCGAGCAGCGCGGCGCCGAAGCCGGCGCGCCCGAGCGCGTAGGCCGTGAGGAGCCTCATCGCGCCTCCCCGATCCAGCGCATGGCGGCGGACAGGACCTCGGCGGCGGTGAAGCGCTCCGACCGCCAGGTCGTGGCCCGCAGGTGGCCGCGGTCGCGGTTGCGCCGCATGACCGCGACATGCTCGGGCAGCGCGACGAACCGGCGCAGCTCGTCGTCCCCGGTCCACACCGAGATCGAGCCGCTGCGCCGGCTCGCGGGCAGCGACCAGAGCCACAGCCCCACCGCGCCCGGCATCGCGTACCAGCCCATGCGCAGTCGCAGCCCGGTGAGCGCGACGCTCGGGATGTCGCGCCAGCGCGCCACGGCGAAGTCGGTGACGCTCACGACGACGGGCCCGTGTGTGCGCGCGTCGGGACCGAACGCGCAGGGCGTGCACATCGGCGCGCTGAGCAGGGGAAGGGCCACGCCGGACACCTTGCGGCGCGATTGGCCCTTGGTCAAGATCCATTCTGCGCGTGCAGATGCAGGCCAATCCCGACTTCTTGATCGTGCTCGACCGCTCGGAGCGCCGCGGCCTGCGTCGCCAGCTCGCGCTCGAGCTGCGCCGGGCGATCCAGGACGGGCGGCTGGGCGCCGGCGCGCGGCTGCCGCCGTCCCGCGCCCTGGCGCGCGACCTGGGCCTCGCGCGCAGCGTGGTCGTCGAGGCCTACGGCCAGCTGGTCGCCGACGGTTACCTCGAGGCGCGGCAGGGATCGGGCACCCGCGTGCGCGCCGTCGGCCGGCGCGACGCAAGCGCGCGCAAGCCCGCGCGGCGACCGCGCCCTCCCGCGGTCCGCTTCGTCGGGGGGCTCCCCGACCCCGCGCTGTTCCCGCGGCGCGCCTGGCAGCGTCACTACCGCGCCGCGCTCGACGCGCTGCCCGACCCGCAGCTCGGCTATCCCCATCCCCAGGGCGCGCCCGCGCTGCGCGACGCGCTCGCCCGCTACCTCGGTCGCGTCCGCGGCGTCGTCACCGCGCCCGGGCAGATCGTCGTCACGACCGGCTTCACGCAGGCGCTGGTGCTCATCTGCCGCGCGCTGCGCGCCCGCGGCACGCAGGCGGTCGCCGTCGAGGACCCGTGCTTTGGCCTGCACCGCGAGGCGATCGCCGCGACCGGCCTGCGTCCCGTCCCGGTGCCCGTCGACGACGGCGGCCTCGATGTCGCGCGGCTGGCCGAGCACGAGGTCGGCGCGGTCCTCGTCGCCCCCGCGCACTCCTATCCGCTGGGCGCGCTGCTTTCGGCCGAGCGGCGCGCCCGCCTGAGCGCGTGGGCGCAGCGCACCGGCGCGCTGGTCATCGAGGACGACTACGACGCCGAGTTCCGCTACGACCGGGCGCCGATCGGCGCCCTTCAGGGCCTGGCGCCCGACCGCGTGGCCTACGGCGGCTGCGTCAGCAAGACCCTCACGCCCGCGCTGCGGCTGGGCTGGCTGGCCGCGCCGGCCTGGCTCGTCGGCGACCTGCGCCGCGAGAAGGCGCTCGACGACATGGGCAGCCCGCTGCTCGAGCAGCTCGCGCTCGCCCGGCTGATCGACGACGGCGGCCTCGCCGCCCACCTGCGGCGCGTGCGGCCCGTCTACCGGCGCCGCCGCGATGCCGCGCTCGCGGCGCTCGCGGCCTCGCTCCCGCACGCCCGCCCGCGCGGGATCGCCGCCGGGCTGCACCTCTATGCCGAGCTGCCGGCCACCTGCGACGAGCGCGCGCTCGTGGATGCCGCCCGCCGCCGCGGCGTGCTGGTCGAGGGCGCCGCAACGCACTGGGCCGACCCGGCGGCCGCGCCTCCGGCCCTCGTGCTCGGCTACGGCTCGCAGACCGAGGCCGCGACGCGCCGAGGCCTGGCGGTCCTCCGGGCGGCGCAGGACGGGGCGAGCCTTCAGCCCGGGCGCCGCACCTCGATCACGCGATAGGGGCTGGTCACCCGGAACCGGTCGGGGTCCTCGTTGCCCTCGCGCAGGATGGCGAGCGCCTGCGATCGCGCCGCGGCGTAGGTGCCGGCCTGCTCGAGCAGCGGCCTCCCGGCGAGGCTCATCGGGTGTCGCTCCTCGTTGGCGGCCAGGTAGCTCTCGGGTGAGGCGCCGGCGATCGAGAGGAGGCCGTCGTGGAAGCGGACCTCGGCGTGGTGGGCGGCGGCCAGCCCGCCGACCGCCTCGCGGTCGTGCCACGCGAACCGCGGCTGCGTCCGTCCCGTCGCCGCGGCGATCGCGCGGGCGAAGACGCCCACCATGGCGTCGATCGGCCCGGCCGGCACCCACGCCGAGACGAACGCGCGGCCGCCCGGGCGAAGCACGCGGACGAGCTCGCCGAACGCCCGGCCCGCGTCGCCGGCGAAGATGAGGCCGAAGACCGAGACGGCGACGTCGAACTCGCCATCTCCGAAGGGCAGCTGCTGCGCGTCACCCACCGTGAACGTCGCCTCGAGGCCCTCCCGCGCGGCCCGCTCACGGGCGACCTCGATCAGCCGCGCCGCAGTGTCGACACCGACGACGACCGCGCCCGCGCGCGCAGCGCACAGCGCGGCGTTCCCGGTGCCGCAGGCGATGTCCACCACGCGCTCTCCTGCCCGCGGCGCCGCGAGCGACACGACGTGCTCGGCGACGGGCGCGAGCTCCGCCGCCGTGTGCTCGTACTCGCCGATCCCCCAGTCGATCATGACCGGCCATTCTGCGGGACGATGCGCCGATGGGAACAGTGAGCGTGCGCTACATCGTCGACGACGTCGACGCTGCGATCGGCTTCTACCGCGATCTCCTCGCCTTCGACGTCGAGATGCATCCGGCGCCCACGTTCGCGATGTTGCGGCGCGGCGACCTTCGCCTGCTGCTCAGCGCGCCGAGCGGCGAGGGCGGCGGCGGCCGGATCCTGCCCGGCGGGCGTCGGCCCGAGCCCGGCGGATGGAACCGGATCTCGCTCGAGGTGACCGACGTCGCGGGCGAGGCCGAGCGCCTGCGTGCGGCCGGCGCGGCCTTCCGTACCGACGTCATCAAGGGCGTCGGCGGGGATCAGGTCCTCGTCGAAGATCCATCCGGGAACCCGATCGAGCTCTTCCAGGCCCATCCGCCCACCTGACGAGCGTCAGTGGCCCGAGGACGAGAAGTGCATGTAGTCCTTGGTGTCGCCGATCCACGACCCGCCCCAGCCCCAGCCGATCGAGCGAAAGGCCCGCACCGCCCGGACGGTCACCATCCCGCGCCGATGGCGGGAGCGGTCGCGGTACCGCCGCGCCGTGGGGTCGCGGCTCTGGCCGCAGCCGACGTACGGGTTCTCGACCGGGTTCACGTCCACGGCGAGCCCGTAGGCGTGCATCGACCACGAGCCCGTGCCGCGGCCGCCCGTGCAGGGCGACGGGACGGCCTGCCGGCAGTCGAACGACGCGGTGACGTCGCCGTCGCGCGGCCGGCCGCGCCTCGGCCCGTAGAAGTCGGCGACGCCCATGTGATGGATCGGGAAGTGCAGCTTGTAGAGCCGGTGGAACACGCGCGCGAGCGGCTGCGCGGCGTTCGCGTTGACCACCATCTGGCCGGCGTGCGACCGCCCGTCGAACCCGCGGTAGGTGACTGTGAGCACCCGCAGGCCCGACAACGCGACCGGGCAGCCCCGGTGCCAGAAGCCCTCCGCCCTGAGCTGCGCCTGGACCGGCCGCGGCAGCGGCTTGACCGAGGAGTGAAACGGCGCGGGCGCCAGCAGCGCCGCCAGCAGCGCCAGGACGCGGAACACGGCGCCACTCTACGCCCGCGGCGCTGTACGGTCAGCCGATGCGCGACTACCGCCCGCAGTCCGAGAAGACGCGGCTCGACAAGGTCATGCAGGCCTTCGCGCAGACGCGCCTGGGAGGCAAGCTCTTCATCACCGTCTTCCCGGCGATCGACCGCAAGCTGATGGCACTGACGCGAGGCAAGCTGTCGTTCCTGACCGCCGCGCTGAGCGTCGGCGTCCTCGCGCTCGCCGCGGACTCCGCGCCGGCCGCGACGCCGCCGCCCCCCGGCGCGAACGTGCCCTGCCAGCCCACCACGGCGCATCCCTTCCCCGTGGTGCTCGTGCACGGCACCGCGGAGAACATGTTCGACAACTGGCAGGCGATGTCGCCGGCGCTCAAGGCGGCCGGCTACTGCGTCTACGCGTTCAACTACGGCTCGTACCAGGGCTCCGGTGACGTCGGCATCTACGGCATCAACTTCATCGAGCAGAGCGCCAAGGAGCTGGCGAGCGAGGTCGGCTCGGTGCTGCGCGAGACGAAGGCGCGCAAGGTCGACCTGGTCGGCCACTCGCAGGGCGGCATGATGCCGCGCTACTACATCAAGAACCTCGGCGGCGGGCCGAAGGTCGACGACCTCGTCGGCATCTCGCCGTCGAACCACGGCACGACGCACCCGCTGGCCAACCCGCTCGGTCCGATCTGTCCGGCGTGCGCGCAGCAGGCCGCCGGCTCGCCCTTCATCACCGCTCTGAACAGCGGGGACGAGACCCCGGGGCGCGTCGACTACACGAACCTCGCCACGCGATACGACGAGGTCGTCACGCCCTACACGTCGGCGTTCCTGGCCTCCGATGGCAACGCGGTGACCAACATCACGCTGCAGGACAAGTGCCCCAACGACACGTCCGACCACCTCGCCACGCCCTACGACCCGCCGGCGATCGCGATCACGCTCAACGCGCTCGGGCGCAGCGGACCGGCGGACCCGGCCTACCAGCCGCCCTGCTCGGGCTAGAGTCGCCCGCATGAGCGCCACCCAAGCCCCCACGATCGTCACCGGCGTCGACTTCGTGTCCGTGCCGACGCAGGATCTCGAACGCGCAGTCGCCTTCTACGGCACCACGCTCAGCCTGCGGCGGTCGGTGTACCGGCCGGAGCGCAGCTTCGCCGAGTTCGAGACCGGCACGGTCACGCTGACCGTGATCGACCCGCAGCGCATGGGCATCGGGTCGTTCAGCCCCAACGCGAACCATCTGGCCCTGCAGGTCGAGGACGTGGCCGCTGCGCGCTCCGCGCTCGAGGAGCGCGGCGTCACCTTCACCGGCGACATCTTCGACACGGGCGTGTGCCACATGGCGTTCTTCGCCGACCCCGACGGCAACGCCCTCATGCTCCACCACCGCTACGCGCCCCGCGTCACCGAGGGCTGAGCGGGGCGCGGCGTGCGCCGCGCCCCGGCGCTCCTCAGCCGCCCTGGACGAGCAGGAACGAGTTGCCGTCCGGATCGCGGAACCAGAACATCGGCGGCACGGGGCCGCCCATGCGCAGGACCGCCTCGTCGACGTCGACGCCGCGATCGCGCCGGTCGGCGTGGGCGGCGTCGACGTCGTCGGTGTTGAACGCGACGCGCGTCTCGATGCCGACGGGGTCGCCCTGCCGGGGGGGCACGATCGCGACGCTCGTCGCCGCGCCGCGCGGCGCGACCTCGACCCAGCGGTCGCCGTCGCCGTAGGGCATGTCCGTGCGCTTCTCGAAGCCGAGCGTGCCGACGTAGAACTCGAGCGCGCGATCCTGGTCGCTGACGGGGACGATCACCGTCCCCACCTGCTTGATGCGCGTGCTGGTCTCGGTCTGGGCCATGCCCATCCTCCTGTGGTCGGTTACGGGCTGAGACCGCCGCCGGCGGCGAAACTCATCGGCCCTGCGACGATCGCGCCATGGCGGAGGTTCGCACCGCGCATACGGCCGACCTCGATCCCGCGACCCTCGGTGCGGCGCGCGCCCTCCTGGACGCCGTCTTCGCGGACGACATGAGCGACCACGACTGGGAGCACGCGCTCGGCGGCGTGCACGCGCTCGCCTGGGAGGACGGCGAGCTCGTGGGGCACGCGTCGGTGGTCCAGCGGCGGCTGTTGCACGGCGGGCGCGCGCTGCGCACCGGCTACGTCGAGGGCGTCGCGGTGCGCCCGGACCGGCGCCGCCGGGGCCACGGCGGCGCGCTGATGGCGGCGCTCGAGCG
>DASXRF010000405.1:0-2219 GCA_036506755.1 Solirubrobacteraceae bacterium
CGGTGAACTCGGGCGAGCGTGCCAGCTCGCGCGCGGTCGCCCAGGCCGACATCCCGGCGGCGTGGCGCTCGGCGACCGCCGGCTCGAGCCACGCCCAGTACTCGCGCAGCGCGTCGATCTCCGCCCGCCCGCACAGCGGCCCGTGGCCGGGCACGTAGACGTCGGCGTCCAGGTCGAGCAGGGTGTCCAGCGCGGCCTGCCAGCGCGCGACCGGCCCCGCCCAGATGACCGGCGTCCCGCCGACGAACAGCACGTCGGCGGCGAAGACGACCCGCGCGTCGGGCACGTGGACGATCAGGTCGCCCGGTGTGTGCGCCGGCCCGACCTGGATGAGGCGCACCTCGCGCCCGCCGACGTCGAGGCGCTCCTCGCCGCTGAAGGTCCGCGTCGGCCGGCGCAGGGTGACGTCCTCGAAGCGGAACGGCCCGAGCATCTCGCCGACGTAGCGCCCGAACGCGCCGGCGCGGCCCGGCAGCCGGGCGAGCACCCCGGCCAGGCGCTTGAAGCGCACCAGCTCGCGCGTGTCGGCCTCGCGCATGATCCGCGCGGCGGCCTCGGACGTGACGATCTCGGCGTCCGGCGGCGCGAGCGCGTTGCCCCACCAGTGGTCGCCGTCGGAGTGCGTGTTGACCACGGTCCGGATCGGCGCGCCGGCGACCAGCGATGCCATCGCGTCGAGCATCCGGCGCGTGAGCGCCTCGTCCCACAGGGTGTCGACGAGCAGCGACGCGCCGTCGCCGCCGATCAGCCCGGCGTTGGACTCGCCCCAGTCGCCGGGCAGCTGCAGCCACGCGTGGATGCCGTCGTCGACGCGCTCCAGTCGGGGCTCGGCCAGCCGGCGCTGCATCCCGTCCGGCAGGATGCCAGCCCATGAGCCTGCCCGCACCCGACCCCAACGCCACGGTCGTCGTCACCGGCGCCTCGTCCGGCATCGGCGCCGAGCTGGCGCGCGAGCTGTCGCGCCGCGGCCACCACGTCACGCTCGTCGCCCGGCGGCGCGACCGGCTGGAGGCGCTCGCCGCCGAGCTCGGGCGCGCCGACGCGCGCCCGGCCGATCTCGCCGACGCCGGCGGACGCGAGCAGCTGCTCGGCGCGCTGCGCCAGGCCGGGCGCTTCGTCGCCGGACTGTGCAACAACGCGGGCTACGGGACGTTCGGGCGCCTGTGGGAGCTCGACGCCGACCGCGAACGCGAGGAGGTCCGGCTCAACGTCGTGGCCCTGCACGACCTCGTCCTCGAGCTGCTCCCGCCGATGGTGGCGCGCGGGGAGGGCGCGGTGCTCAACGTCGGCTCGATCGCCGGCTCCCAGCCGCTGCCCGGCAACGCGACCTACGCGGCGACGAAGGCGTTCGTCAACTCGCTCTCCGAGGCGCTGCACGCGGAGCTCAAGGGGACCGGCGTCTCCTGCACGCTGCTCACGCCCGGCCCGGTGCGGACCGAGTTCACCGAGGTCGCGGACGCGACCGACATCGAGGGGCGCGCCCCGGCGTTCGTCTGGCAGACGCCCCAGGAGGTCGCGCGCCAGGCGGTCGAGGGCATGGTCCGCGGGCGCCGGCTCGTGACGCCCGGCCTGGCGACCAAGGTGATGAGCACGAGCGGGCGCCTGACGCCGCGCCCGCTCCTGCTCCCGGTGATGCGCGCCGCCTACCGAAAGCGTTAGGCCGCCGACGCCGGCAGATGCGGCTCCGTGGACCGCACGGCTTGGTGCCGGGGACCCCGCCCTCGCGCGGTCGCTACGCCTGCGCGGCGATGAGCTCGGCGGCCACGCGGTCGGTCGCGTCGGCCGTCCCGCCGAGCAGCCGGCGCGTCAGCTGGGCGCGGCGGAAGTAGTACGGCGCATCGTGCTCCCAGGTCGCCCCGATGCCGCCGTGGACGGCGATGTTCTCGCGGGTGGCGTAGTCGAGCGCGCGCCCGGCCGCCGACCGCGCCGCCGAGGCGGCGATGGGAAACTCGGCGGGGGCCGACTCGCCCGCCCAGCCGGCGTAGTAGAGCAGCGACCGGCCGTTGTCGAGGCGGCGCAGGATCTCGGTGAGGCCGTGCTTGATCGCCTGGTAGGACCCGATCGGCCGCCCGAACGTAAAGCGATCCTTGGCGTAGGCGACCGCCATCTCCAGGCACGTCTCGACCGTCCCCAGCGACTCCGCCGCGATCAGCGCCTGGGCGAGGTACCAGGCCGCGGTGGCGTCAGCGCCGTCGAGGACGGTGCCCTTGACGCCGTCG
>DASXRF010000406.1:0-8867 GCA_036506755.1 Solirubrobacteraceae bacterium
TGGCTCGAGCGCGGGTTCTAGGCGCCTGAACCCGCCGCCCGTGTCCGAATCCGAGGGCTGTACGTCCTTGCGGACACACGGCCGGTGCTCGAAGGTGTCGCCATGGGTCGCCGCGAGCGCCAGGTCGTCCTCGTCGCCTTCGACGGAATGCAGGCGCTCGACCTCGTCGGGCCGGCCGACGTCTTCGACGGCGCGACCCGGCTCGTGGCCGGCGACGCCGCGTACCGGCTCGTCGTCGCGACGCCGGACGGGCGCGCGGTCCGGACGGGCAGCGGCCTGCGCATCGCCGCCGACGCGGCGCTGCCCGACATAACCGCCGCCGGGATCGACACGCTCGTCGCGGCCGGCGGGCTGTCCTTCGAGGGCGCGCTGGCCGACGTTCGTCTCGTCGAGTCGGTGCGGCGCCTCGCGCCGGCCGCCCGGCGTACGTGCTCGGTGTGCTCGGGGGCGTTTCTCCTGGCCGCCGCGGGCGTCCTGGACGGGAGGCGGGCGACGACCCACTGGGCGGCGTGCGCCGAGCTCGCGCGGCGTTACCCGAGCATCCGCGTCGAGGCCGACCGGATCTTCGTGCGCGACGGCGCCGTCTTCACCTCGGCGGGCGTGACCGCGGGGATGGACCTCGCGCTGGCGCTCGTCGAGGACGACCACGGACCGGAGGTCGCGCGGACCGTCGCGCGCTGGCTGGTCATGTTCGTCCAGCGCCCGGGCGGCCAGTCGCAGTTCTCCGAGCGCCTCGCGCTGGCGGCGCCGTCCGGCTCGCCGATCCGCGCGGTGCTCGACGAGGTCGTCGCCGACCCGGCGGGCGACCACCGCGTGCCGTCGCTCGCGCGGCGGGCGGCGGTCTCCGAGCGCCACCTCACACGGATCTTCGCCGAGCAGGTGCAGACGACCCCCGCGCGCTTCGTCGAGCGCGTTCGCGTGGAGGCGGCGCGCTCGCTGCTGGAGGCCGAGCGCCTGCCGGTCGACGCCGTCGCCGCGCGCTGCGGCTTCGGCAGCGCCGAGACGATGCGCCGCGCCTTCCTGCGCGTGCTCGGCGTCGGGCCGACCGACTACCGCGCGCGCTTCGGGCGCGCCGAAAGGAGCGCAGCATGAACGTCGCCTTCGTCCTCTACGACGGGTTCACGGCGCTGGACCTCATCGGGCCCTACGAGGTCATCGCCGGGTGGCCGGGCGCCGAGGTCCGCTTCGTGGCGGCCGGGCCTGGGCCGATCGTCGCGGACGCGGGGCTGGCGGTCATGCCGACCGACACGCCCGCGTCGCTGCCCGGCCCCGACGTGGTCGTCGTCCCGGGCTCGAGCCGGCCGTTCGGCCCGGCCTCCGACGAGGCGCTGCTCGAGTGGGTGCGCCAGGCCTCGGCGTCGGCGGCGTGGATGGCGTCGGTGTGCACGGGCGCCGTCGTCTACGCGGCCGCGGGGATCCTGAAGGGCCGTCGGGCGACGACGCACTGGGCGTTCCGCGAGGCCCTCGCCTCGATGGGCGTCGAGGTGTCCACCGACCGCGTCGTCTTCGACGAACCGTTCGTCAGCGGCGCCGGCGTGTCGGCGGGCATCGACATGGCGCTGCGGCTGACCGCGCGCCTGCACGGCGACGAGACCGCGAAGCGGATCCAGCTGATCACCGAGTACGACCCGCAGCCGCCGTTCGACGTCGGCTCGCCCGAGAAGGCGGGGCCGGAGCTCGTGCAGCGCACGCTCGAGGGGCTCGCCGCCGCCGCAGCGCCGTCCTGAGGACTCACCGATGAGGTCGCGCCCCCGCGGCCGTCTAACCAGCCATACGGAGGCAAACCCGTTCGGAGGCTGGTGGCATGAACTCGAAGACGACGCGGCGCTGGGTCGTGGTCCTCACGGGCCTGGGGTCGCTGATGGCCGCGCTCGACACGCTGGTGGTGGCCAACGCGCTCAACACGATCCGGGTGGATCTCGGCGCGTCGGTCGCCGAGCTGGAGTGGACGGTCAACGCCTACAACCTGAGCTTCGCCGTCCTGCTGATCACCGGCGCGGCGCTCGGCGACCGCTACGGCCGGCGCCGGTTCTACGCCGTCGGTCTCGGGCTCTTCACCGTCGCGTCGCTGCTGTGCGCGCTGGCCCCGAGCGTCGGCTGGCTGATCGCGGCACGGACGCTCCAGGGCGCGGGGGGAGCGCTGCTGATGCCGCTCGGGCTGACGCTGCTCAGCGCCGCCTTCCCGGCCGAGAAGCGCGGCGCCGCGATCGGCATCTTCAGCGCGATCACCGGCATCTCGGTGGCCAGCGGCCCGCTCGTCGGCGGCGCGGTCGTCGACGGCCTGGCGTGGCAGTGGATCTTCGGGCTCAACGTCCCCATCGGCCTGGTCGCCATCCCGCTGGTCCTCACGCGCATCAAGGAGAGCTTCGGCGCCGAGACCAGGCTGGACGTCCGCGGCCTCGTGCTGGTCACCGGCGCGGCGTTCGGCATCGTCTGGGGGCTCGTGCGCGGCAACCCCGCGGGGTGGGACAGCGTCGAGGTCGTCGGCTCGCTGGCCGCCGGCGTGGCGCTGGCCGGCGCCTTCATCGCCTGGCAGCTGCGCGCCCGCGAGCCGATGCTGCCGATGCGCTTCTTCCGCGTGCGCGCCTTCTCGGCGGGGAACACCGCGATCTTCTTCACGTTCGCCGCGCTGTTCAGCGGCGTGTTCTTCTTCTCGCAGCTGCTGCAGACCGGGCTCGGCTACGGGCCGCTCGACGCCGGCCTGCGCCTGGTCGTCTGGACGATCACCTTCATCACGATCGCGCCGGGCGCGGGCGCGCTGATCGACCGGCTCGGCGAGCGCCCGTTCATGGTCACCGGCCTGCTGTTGCAGGCCGCGGGCATGACGTGGATCGCGCTCGTCGCCGAGCCGGCGATCGGCTTCGGCGCGCTGGTGGCGCCGCTGGTCGTCGCGGGCGTCGGCGTGTCGCTGGCGATCCCCGCCGCCCAGAACTCCGTCGTCGGCTCGGTCGCGCCGGACATGATCGGCAAGGCGGCGGGCGTCAACAGCATGATGCGCGAGCTCGGCGGCGTGTTCGGCATCGCGGTGACGGTCGCCGTGTTCGCCGGGACCGGCGGCTACGCGTCGCCGCAGGCGTTCACCGACGGCTTCGGGCCCGCCATCGGCGTCGCCGCGGGGCTTTCGCTCTGCGGCGCGCTCGCCGGACTCGCGCTGCCGGCCCGCCGCCGGTTGCGCGCTCCGCTCGCGGTCCCGGCGCTCGAGGACGTCAGCTGACCGCCAGTGGACCCGTCCGCAAGTCCGACGGGTTTCGGCGTATTCCGGCCAGCGACGCCCGACGACCCGCCCGACTGACGGACGCGCCCACTACAGCCGCCAGACCCCCGGCACGTCGCCCGCCACGTGGTTGCCCGCGTCGACGAGCAGCTCGGCCTCGCGCCAGTACGGGCGCTCGAGGAAGGCCCGGTGCGGCACCAGCATGACCACGCAATCGGCCTCGGCGATCGTCTCGAACGACCACGGCAGGCGCTCGTGGAGGCGGTCGCCGACGAGGACGCGGTCGACGTAGGGATCGCAGAAGCGCACCGCGCCGCCGCGGCGGTCGAGCTCGCGGATGACCTCGAGGGCCGGCGACTCGCGCGTGTCGTGCACGTCGGGCTTGTACGTGACGCCCATCACGACGATCCGCGAGCCCTTCACCGGGCGACCGACCTCGTTGAGCGCGTCGACGACCTTGCCGGCCACGTGGAGCGGCATGTCGCGGTTGACGGCGTGCGCGGCGTCGATCAGCCGCGTCGCGTAGCCCTTCTCGCGCAGCCGCCAGGTGAGGAAGTGCGGCACGACCGGGATGCAGTCGCCGCCCACGCCGGGGCCGGGGTAGTGCGCCATGAACGCGAACGGCTTGGTCTTGGCCGCGTCGATGACCTCCCACGCCGAGATCCCCAGCCGGTCGCACATCAGCGCCAGCTCGTTGGCGAGCGCGATGTTGACCTGGCGGAACGTGTTCTCGTGCAGCTTGACGGTCTCGGCGACCGTCGGGCTGGAGACCGGGACGACCTCGTCGACGATCGTCGCGTACAGCGCGCGCGTGCGCTCGCGGCAGGCGTCGGTGACGCCGGCGACGACCTTGGGCGTGTTGCGCAGCCCGTAGCGCGAGTTGCCTGGATCGACGCGCTCGGGCGCGTAGCCCACGAAGACGTCCACGCCGACGCGCAGGCCGGCCTGCTCGAGGATCGGCACGAGGAGCTCCTCGGTGGTGCCCGGCGTCGTCGTCGACTGCAGGATCACCAGCGTGCCGGGCGTGACCTTCGTCGCGATGGCCTCGGCGGCGCGCTTGATGTAGCCGAGGTCGGGGCGCTGGTTCTGCAGCGGCGTCGGCACGCAGATGGTCAGCGCGTCGAGCTCGGCGACGGCGTCCAGGTCGTCGGTCGCGTCAAGGCGCCCGCCGGCGGCGGCGTAGCGCTCCTCGGGCACGTCGACGAGGTAGGAGCGGCCCTCGCGGACGGCTGCTACGCGGTCGGGGTTGAGCTCGAGACCCGTCGTGGCGAAGCCGGCCTCGGCGAACGCGATCGCCAGCGGCAGGCCGGCGTAGCCCAGGCCGACGATGCCGACCCGCAGATCGCGGGTCGCCACGCGCTGGACGAAGTCCCAGGTCGCTTCGGCGTGCGCCGAGCCCCGCTCGGCGGCGTGATTGATGACCGTCATGTCCCCCCTTGGGTGTGTCAGAGCGTGTTCCACATGGCGTCGTCCTCCTGGCCCAGCCGCCAGAGGGCGAAGCCGAGGCCCTGGCCGTGCGCCACGTTGAAGCCGGCCGTGATCGAGCCGGCGTCGCGGTACCAGACCTCGTGGCCGGTCCCCGACGCGTCGGTGTAGGTGAAGTGCATCTCCTGGCTTTCCGGGTCGCGCACGGGTGTCGCGCCCGTGGCGGCGAGCAGCTGCAGGAGCTCGTCGGATCCGCGCGCGGTCGCGGGATGCGACGGCCCGCCGCCCGCCGGCCAGTCGAAGCCGTAGCTGGCCGTCGCGATGACGAAGCGCTCGGCGTTCGGCACGGTGCGCACGTACGCGGCGACCTGGTTGAGCCACGTGAGGCTCACGAGCGGGCCGGGCGCCGACGTCGTCCAGTGCTGGCCCCAGGCCATGACGATGACCGTGTCCGCCGCCCGGCCGAGCGCGGCGTAGTCGAAGAACGTCGAGCGCGGGTGGTTGGAGACGTCGCGGATCTTGGGCGAGACGTCGATCGCGAGCCGGGCGCCGATCGCGTGCAGCGCGTTGGCGAGCGCGGCGGTGAACGAGCTCAGCGCGGCGCGATCGCTCGGCGCGCCCGACTCGATGTCGAGGTTGATCCCCTCGTAGCCGTAGGTCCGGACGATCTCGACGAGCCCCGAGATGACCGCCTGCGAGGTGCTCGGGTCCCCGATCACCTTGCGCAGCGCGTTGAGGTTCTGGCAGTTGTAGCGCGGCAGGACCGCGACGCCGCGGGCGTGCGCGAACGAGGTGACCTGCGGGTCGTCCTTGCCGAGGATCCGCGACGGGGTCGTCTTGTCGCAGTCGAAGTAGGTCGGATAGAGCGTGCCGATGCGCTGGTAGTGGTCGCGGAAGTCGGCGAAGGACGCGCTCGTCGAGGCGAGCAGGAACGCGTGCATGCTGCCGCTCGTCGGGTCGGGCGCCGGCGTGTCGATCTCGAGCGTGGCCGGCGCCGACGGCAGGCCCTGGGTGTCGACCGCGGTGACGGTCAGGACGTAGTGCGTCGAGGGCAGCAGGCCGGTCAGGCGCAGGCTCGTCTGGGCGACCTGGCGGACGACGTTGCCGTTGCGGGCGACCCGGAAGCCGCGGATCGGGGCCGAGCCGGCGGCGCCTCGGTCCCAGCTCAGCACGAGCCCGAACGCGGTCAGCCCGTCGACGCGCAGGCCGGTCGGCGCGGCGGGCGGCTTGAGGTCGGTGCGAACGACCAGCGGGGCGCTCCGCCGGCCGACGGCGCTGCCGGCGCCGACGGAGGCGACGGTGACCGACGCGCTGCGACCGGCGGTCACGCGCACGCCGTAGTGCGTCGCGGCGGTCTCGCCCACCGTGACGCCGTCGCGGTAGACGCGGTAGCGCTTGGCCTGTGCCACGGCGTCCCACGTGATGGTGGCGACGCCGTCGGCGACCTTGGCGATGCTCAGGTGGCTCGGCGCGAGGAGGCCCTTGGCGATCGGCCCGCCGGGCTTGATCTTGGCGGCGATGCGGGCGTAGCACTTCGGGCCGCGACCGTGCGCGCGGACGATGCCGACGGCGAGCTTGACCTTGCGGCCCGGGCGCAGGTTGACCGTCATCGAGTGACGCGGGGTCTGGCCGACGACCCGCGTGCCGCGCAGCACGCGGAACGGGCCGCGGCGGGGCTTGCGCCAGCGCAGGACGACCTTGGCCGGGCCCGCCTTGACGACCTTCAGGCCGGAGGGCTTGGGGCATTTCGCCGCGGCGTGAGCCTGCGGGGCGGCGAGCGCGGGCAGCGCGAGGGCGAGCGCGAGGGCGACGCCGCGCATCAGGCCTCGCCTCCGGGCAGCGCGACGGCGGGACGGTGGGCGAACCACCGGCCGCCGCAGGTCGCGAGGCTCGCGTCGCCGCGGGTGACGACGAAGCGCGGCGCGGCGCCGAGCGCGGAGGCCGGCACGTGCACGGTCGTGCCGCCGTCGGCGCGCCGTCCCGAGCCCGAGCCGGCGAGGGCGGCGACCGACGTCTGGCAGGCGACGATCTTCACGCCGGCGAGCCCGGCGCCGATCGTGACGTCGGCGGCCCCGTCGCCGTTGGCGTCGGCGAGGACGCGGCGGCCCTCGGTCGTCGCCTGTCGTGTGAGCTCGATGAGGACGCTGCCGTCGCGCGTGCCGAGCGTGATGTTCGCCCCGCGGCCGAGCGAGATCACCGGCCGGATGCGACTGTCGAGCGGGGGCGCGGGAGCCCGCCCGGGCAGCGCCGGCCCCGGCGCCGCGCCGAGCGGAGCGCGCGAGTTGCGCGCGATCAGGTAGGCGTCGTGCTCGCGGATGACGTCGTCGCGGACGGCGACGAAGGGCAGCACGGACAGCGGCAGCATCACCAGCCCGAAGCCCTTCATGCCGGCTGCCCCGCCGTCGACGGCCGCGTCCCCCACGACGAGCTGCGCGCGGTGAGGATCGCGTAGTACGTCTGCCAGATGAGGAAGGCGAGATAGAAGAAGACGAAGGCCACGCCGAAGAGCCACAGCGGGCCGTAGTCGCGGCGGCGCAGCGCGTAGTACAGGCTGTAGACGAGCGCCATCGAGTAGATGCCGACGAGGTAGAGGAACGGCGCGCCGTGGCCCGCGACCATCGGGTGGAAGGCGAGCGCCCGCAGGGCGCTGACCGGCGCGAGCAGCGGCAGGACCATGCCGACGTAGACGGCCAGCGCCGCCACCGGATGCTTGCGCCACATGAAGCGCGCCACGAGCACCGACTCGCGCGTCCACGAGCGCTTCCAGCGCGTCTGCTGCTTCATGAACTGGCGGAAGTTGTCGGGGACGATCGTGTGCGAGACCGCCTCGGCGTCGTAGACGACCCGCCAGTGACGCAGCACGCAGTTGGTGAGCGACCGGTCGTCGCCGAAGGTGGAGGGCCGCCCGAGGAAGCGCTGGTGCTCCCACCACTCCAGCCGCGGCATGATCGCCACGCGCCGGTACGCCGAGAAGCAGCCCGAGCAGCACGTGACCGCACCGAAGACCGACTCGGCCGCCTTGCACACCCGGAAGGCGACGTAGTAGCGGACCGCCTGCATCTTCGTCAGCCACGTCGCGTGCACGTTGAGCACGTCCGCGTGCCCGCACACCGCGCCGACGCGCTCGTCGGCGAACGCCTGGACGAGCTTGCGCAGCGCGTCGGGCTCGACCACCGAGTCCGAGTCGACGAAGGCGACGATCTCGGCGTCGGTGGCGCGGATGCCGGCGGCCATGGCCGCGCGCTTGCCCTGGTTCTCCGCGAACGCGATGACGTGGACGCGTCCGTTCGCTTCGGCTTCGACGGTGCGCAGCTCGTCGAGGGTCGCGTCGGTCGACCCGTCGTCGACCGCGACGATCTCGAGCTTGTCGGCCGGATAGTCGAGCGCCAGCAGCGAGCGCAGCGATCGCGCGATCGCGTCCTGCTCGTTGAACGCCGGCATGATGATGGCGACGCGCGGCTCGAGCCCGGCGTCCTTCGGGGCGCGGTAGGGCAGGCTCAGCACGAAGCGCGAGACGAGGTAGGTCGACACGGCGAGCCCGTACGTCGCGAAGAACGGGTCGCTGAGGAGCGCGTCGATGAAGGCGGCCTTGTAGACGACGATGGCCGCGACGATCGCCAGCAAGTAGGTGGCGACGAGCAGTTTGAGCAGCACGCCGGCGGCGTGCTGGAGGCGGGAAGGAGCAGTCATGAGCGAGGTCGGACCCGCCCATCCGGGGCGGCCCAGACCCCCTAGTCGACCCGCCGAGAAGCAGCTTGAGCATGCGGCGGCCAGACTCGACGCCCGGCATGCCGCCCCCCGGCCGGACGCGCCCCTCGAGTCCGCGTCGCATTATGGAAACCGTCTTCCTGTGCGCTGTTAGACCTGTTTGTCGGGTCTTGCGATCAGGACTTGAGGATCGGGGGGCGGGGGAGAACGCGACCTTGCGCCGCGGGTGGTCTCGAACACTCGCCACGGAAGCGGAACGCCACGCCCGCGGGCGTCCACCTCGTAGAACACCTGCTTAGGCTAGCTCCCTGGGAGTTGCCGCTGGACAACCCTTTTGGCGGGAGCCCGACTGCGGACGTCAGCCGTCCTTGCAGACCTCAACGGGCACGCTGTCTCCGGCGACCGTCCGGCTGTCTGGGACACTCGCCATGTGCCCGCCGAGGCCCCACCCGAGCGCGTCCGCCTCGTAAGGCACCTGCGCGCTCGGCAGATCCGTAACGGCCTGCTGGCCAACGCCATC
>DASXRF010000407.1:0-5138 GCA_036506755.1 Solirubrobacteraceae bacterium
ACTCCTTGGCGACGTACGCGATGTGCGCCCGGCGGTCGCGTCCCGCCCAGGCGCCGAGCAGCGTCGAGCCCGGATCCGCGCTCCCGGCGATCCACGGCTCGTGGACGAGGCGATCGGTCGTGACGCTCGCCTGTCGGGCCAGCGGGTGGTCGCGCGCAACCGCCACGAGCAGCGGATCCTCGAGGAGCGTGCTCAGCTGCACGCCCTTGCCCGCCGCCGTCCCGGGGGGCGTGACCACGGCGAGATCCAGCCGGCGGCCCGCGACGGCGGCAAGCAACCCCGCGCTCAGGCCCTCGCGCAGCACGACCGCGAGCTGCGGGTCGCGCACGGCGCACACCGCGATCGCGCGGGGCACGAGCGCGGCGAGCGCGGTCGAGAAGGCACCCACGCGCAGCCGTCCCGACGCCCGCACGCCGAGATCGGCGAGCTCCTGGCGCGTGGCGTCGAGCTCGGCCAGCACGGTCTCGGCGCGCCGCACGACGATGCCGCCCGCCGCCGTCAGCCGTACCCCGCGCGCGTGCCGCTCGAAGAGCTCCCTGCCCGCCGCCCGCTCGACCAGCGCCACCTGCCGGGAGACCGCCGACTGCGTGTACCCGAGGCGATCGGCGGCGGCCGAGAACGAGCCGAGACGCGCGACCTCACGGACGATCCGCAACCCGGCGAGCGAGATCTCAGACATGCTGTACACGCATACCAGACATGCGAGATCATCGTTGTTCGTATACCTCGCCAGAGCTAGCGTGCCGCCCATGAGCGCTACCGACAACAAGAGGCTGCTCGCGGGCGTCTTCGAGCAGATGGCCCAGGGCAACACGCGCGCGATGAGCGACGCGATGGCCGACGACTTCCGCTGGGTGTTCCCGGGCGCGTGGTCGTGGTCGGGCACGTGGGAGCCCAAGTCCAAGGTCCTCGACGTGCTGCTGCGGCCGCTGATGGCCCAGTTCGCCAGCTACCGGGCCTGGGCCGACCTGATCCTCGCCGACGAGGACCGCGTCGTCGTCCAGGCCCGCGCCGCGGCGCAGACGAGGCGCGGCGAGCCGTACGCGCAGACGTACTGTTACATCTTCCGCGTCGCCGGCGGGCGCATCACCGAGGTCGTCGAGCACTGCGACACCGCGCTCGTCGAGCGCGTGCTCGAGCCCCCGGCGCGCTGACGTCGGTCCATCGGTCACATCCCTTCGTCGCGACCTGTCAACGGCAGTGCCCGACGAAACCCAGCGGATGTGACGGCGCGGTGACCCGGTGCGCATCGAGGGCGCAAGCGACCCGGCCGACCCGGACCGCGAGCTCTTCGAGAGCGGTGGCGACGGCATCCGGTGCCAGAGCCAAGTGTTCCCGCAGGGCCTGTAGTCACCCGGCGTGGCGAATCCGGTCGCGGGCTTCGGCGTAGTGGACGACCTCGAACGCGATGAGCCCGCACGCGACGGCCGCGACGAGCGCCAGGGAGAGCAGGGCGGGCACCGTGGTCGCCACCGGGGCGAGCGCGACAAGGGCCGCGGCGGCCGCGAGCCGCGGGCGGTTGAACGAGCCGATGTTGCGCCGCTTGAAGGCGCTCAGCGCCAGGAGATACAGAGCCACCCCGCCGCAGCCGGCGCTCGGCCACGATGGCCACGACGTCGAAGTACGCCCACCACATCGCCGCGGCGACCGCGATGCCCAGCAGCGCGCCGGCGATCAGGCCGGCGTCGAGCTCGAGGTGTCCCGCGCCGACGCCAAGCGCGACGATCGACTCGCCGAGCGCGATGATGACGATCAGGCCGTGGCGCTCGGCGAAGTGGCCGGCCTGGACCCGCCAGCCCTCGGTGCCGCGCACGGCCAGGCCGCCGTAGTCGACGGCCAGCGCGCTGGCCCAGCACAGCGCGCGCGGCGTGCCGTCCAGCGCGCCGGCGACGACGAGCAGCGCCGCCGCCGGCATGACCGTCGTCGCCAGCCGCCAGACGACGGCGCGCAGCACCGGATCGTCGCGCGCGACGATGAGGTAGGCGGCGATGTGCAGCGCCCGCACGGCGAAGTAGGCGATGCCGAAGATCAACCCGTCGCCGTCGAAAGTCCCGGGCACGGCGAGCGACGCGATGAGCAGGGCCCCCATGGCGCTGAGCAGGACGACGCGCACCGCACCCTCGTCGGACGCCGCGGTGTTGCCCAGCCACACGTATGACGACCAGGCGAACCACAGGACCGCGAGGATCGCCAGCCCCTCGACCAGCCGTGTCCACGTCGCGTCCGCGGAGACGAACCCCGTGACCTGCGTGATCGCGAAGACGAACACCAGGTCGAAGAACAGCTCCAGCGGCGTGACCTCCTGCTCGGTCTCGACGGGCGCCTCGAGCAGCTCGGTCACGGTGAAGGGACCCTAGTCCCGGTGCACGGCGGCGGCCACCTGGCCGCCGCCGCTGCCGTCCGTGTTGGTCACCCAGGCGGCGATCGCGTCGCCGGACGGGGTCATGGCGACCGACGGCCACAGCGCGTTGCGATCGGTCGCCGAGATCGTCTCGTCGGTGCCGAACGGACCGCCGGCGGCCGGGCGGGTCGCGGCGTGGACGCTCCACGTCAGGCGGTTGCCCGCGTGCGTCCCGAGCATCCACGACAGCACGGCCGAGCCGCCGGGGCCGCCGGCGAGGACGAGCCCCTGCGCGCCGCTCGCGAGCTGCTGCGCGCCGCCGAACGCGCCGCCCGCAGCCCGGGTGAAGACCTCGAGGGCGCCGCCCTGCTCGTACTGGTCGCCCGGCCTGGCCCACGCGACCGTCGCCGTCCCGTCGGCCGAGATGGCCGCGGCGACCTGCGGCCCCGAGCTCGTCCCGCGCCCGCCGGTCGAGAGGACGGCCGCGTCGGCGAGCGGCGCGCCGGCGACGCCCTGGGCGACGTGGAGGCTCACGGGGCCCTCGTGGCCGGAGAAGTGCTCGTCGGCGTAGGCGACCTGCACGGCGCCCGCCGGACCGACGGCCAGGCCGACGTCGGCGAGCCCGCCCGCTTCGCCGAGCTCCTGGCCGGGACCGAACGCCCCGTCCGGCCCCGCCGTGTGGACGTGGAGGGAGGACTCGGGCAGGCGGTAGTCGCCGCCGATCTGCCACGTCAGCACGGCGCGGCCGCCCTCCCCGGCCGCGACGTGGATCCACGGACGCGGCTGGGAGCGGCCCGACGCCGGTGCCGGCGGCGAGACCGTCTGCGGCCTGTCGAAGCGCGGCTCGCCGGGACGCCGGATCGCGGCCTGGACGCGCCAGCCCGCCTTGTCGTGCCACTGCCAGGCCGCGACGGCGGTGCCGTCGGCGGCGACGTCGAGCTGCGGCTGGGTGGCGGAGTGCGAGCGGTCCGAGATCGTGACCGGCCCGCTGCGCGCGCCGCCGGCCGTGACGAACGTCGCCCGGATGCGCTGGGTCGGCTTGTGGTTGCGGACCGTGAGGACGATCGCGTCGCCGCCCGCGCTCAGGCCGGCGTTCCAGGCCTTCTCGAACGGGTCGGCGACTGTGATCTCGCTCAACGGCCCGAACGCGTCGCCGCTGCGCTGCGCGAGCGAGACCGTTGGCCGCAGCCAGCCGGTCAGGACGCTGCCGCCGAAGGCGCCCTGCGCGCGCGGGTTGGCCTGCGAGCCGGCGTCGACGGTCACGGGGGCCGTCCAGGCGGCGAGCGCCGGCGAGGGGGCGACGACGGCGCCGATGGCGCTCGCCGCGAGGAGGGTCATTCGAAGTCGCATGCCCCGGCAACGAGGCGGCGCGCCGAAGGTCGCGCGACGAACTTCGCGGCGATCGCCACTTGACTGCGGCGCGCCGCGCGGAGATGGTCGCTCTGAAATGCACGCCCGTTCCGCGCGACTGAGCCGCCTCCTCGTCGCCTTCGCCTGCCTGGCCGCCTCCGCGGCCCTTCCCACGACCGCCGCCGCCGACGTCCGCGTCGGCCAGGTCAGCGACCCCGTCGACCAGATCCCCGACCTCAACGGCGCGAGCCGGATCCCGGACTTCGAGCAGGTCCGCGTGAGCTTCGACCAGGCGACGGGCGCGGTGAGCGCGACGGTCCGCTTCTACCAGCCGATCGACTACACCAACCCCGGCCACCGCCTCGAGGTCGACCTCGGGCGACCGACCGTCGGCTCGATCTGCTCGCCGGGCGACGTGCTCATGGGCGCCGACGTCGCGCCGGGCGCGGCGAAGTCGTCGTTCATGGTCGCCCGCTTCACCGGCGCCGGCGACGGGACGCTGACCATCAGCCCGGACAAGCGCGAGATGACGCTCGCCTTCAGCCATCCGACGCTGGTCAAGGCGGATCTGCGCTGCTTCAACGCGCACACGATCACCTACGACGACGTCGGCCACTGCGGCAACCCCGAGTGCACGTTCTTCTCGCACACGTTCGTCCACGACACCGTCGACACCTCGTACTTCAACGGGTATGCGCCCGCGCCCACCGCCGTCCCCGAGCTCGCGGCGTGCCGGGACGGCGAGGACAACGACCGCGACGGCAAGGTCGACTTCGACGATCCGGGCTGCCACGGCGACGCGAGCGGCACCTCCGAGGTCGACCCGGCGCCCGTCGCGTCGCGCGTCGCGCTCAAGGCGAAGCGCTCCGGGTGCGGCATCGACGTGCGGCTCGCCGTCCAGCCCGCCCTCAAGCCCGCCGAGGTCTTCCCGCTCGCCCGCGCGGCGGTGACCGTTCGGGGGCGCGGCTACTCGAAGACCCGCCGCGTGGTGATCGGCGACCCCGAGGGCTCCCGGTTCGGCGGGCTCAGGACCGGCCGCTACCGGGTCTCGGCCCGCTACCTCGGCGACAAATGGCGCAAGGCCGCGCGGGCCCCCGCGCAGCTCGTGACGCTCAAAGGACGCAGCTGCCGCCACTAGTGGGCGCACTATTACCGGTGTTCGTACCGGTACTAGGCGGCGGCGGCTCCCCGCGCGATCTCGTCCGCGCCTGCCGCGCCGCCGGCGTGACGGACGAGCGGGTGCTCGACGCGGTCGCCCGCACGCCGCGGGCGGGGTTCGTGCCCGCCGATCGGAGGGCGGCCGCCTACGTCGACGCCCCCGTGCCGATCGCCCACGACCAGGTCACCACGCAGCCCTCGCTCGTCGCTTCCATGGTCGAGGCGCTCGCCCTGACCGGGCGCGAGCGCGTGCTCGAGGTCGGCGCGGGGCTCGGCTGGCAGACCGCGC
>DASXRF010000408.1:0-2438 GCA_036506755.1 Solirubrobacteraceae bacterium
GCACCAGCACGAGGACCTGCCACGCAGCCGCCGAGCCGCCCGCCTCGGCCATCGCGCGCTCGAAGGCGTTCGTGACGACGCGGGCCGTGCGGGCGAGCCGCAGGCCGATCGGCGGCAGGACGGTCGGTGGTGGCATGAGAACATCGTACCAGATAGGTTTGATATCTAAGCGTTAGATATCTAATCTTTCGGGTAAGGCCTTCGAGGAGAGGCAGAAGCCAGGCAAAGGAGGAGTGCCATGAGCGCCCGCACCAGCCACGACACCCAGCCCGCCGCCGCGGTCGCCGTGCCCTTCGCGGCGATCGTCGTGGCCATGCTGCCGGCCGTCCTGGACCAGACGATCCTGGCCACGGCGCTGCCGACGATCGCCACCGACCTCGGTCGCCTGACCGACGTCTCCTGGGTGGTCACCGCCTATGTCGTCGCGGCGGCCGCAACGACGCCGCTGTGGGGCAAGCTCGGCGACCGCCACGGCCGCAAGCGCCTGCTCGAGATCTCCCTCTCGCTGTTCCTGGCCACCTCGGCGCTGTGCGGGGCCGCCCAGGACATCACGCTGCTGATCGCCGCCCGCCTCGCGCAGGGTGCGGCGGCCGGCGGCCTGATGACGCTGGCGATGGCCGCCGTCGGCGATCTCGTCTCGCCCCGCGAGCGCGGCCGCTACCAGGGCTACATCATGGCCACGTTCGCCGTCGCCACCGTGGCCGGGCCGCTCGTCGGCGGCCTGCTCGTCGACCACGCCAGCTGGCGCTGGGTCTTCTACGTGAACCTGCCACTCGGCCTGGCCGCGCTGGCCGGGCTGCGGCTGCGGCTTCCCGCGTCGGTCACCGAGCCCCCCGGCCGCCCGCTGGACACCGTCGGCGCCGGCCTGCTCGCCGCCGCCACCAGCGCCCTGATGCTCACCTGCATCTGGGGCGGCGAGCGGTACGCCTGGGACTCGCCGACGATCGTCGCGCTGATCGCCGCGGCCGTGCTGCTCGCCGCCGCGCTCGTCGTGCGCGAGCGCCGCGTGGCCGACCCGATCGTGCCGCTCGACCTCCTGCGCACGCGATCGGTCGCCGTCGCCAGCGTCGCGCTGTTCCTCGCGACCGCCTCGCTGTTCGCGATCAACGTCTTCGTTCCGCTGTTCCTGCAGACGACCACGGGCGCCAGCCCCACGCAGGCCGGCCTGCTCCTGGTCCCGGCCATGCTCGGCATCACGCTGTCGACGAACCTCGCCGGCCTCGCGATCGCCAAGACCGGCCGCTACAAGCGCTTCCCGCTCGCCGGCCTCGCGCTGATGACCGCCGGGCTCGCGCTGCTGGCCGCGCTCGCCTCGGATCCGTCGCGGACCGCGACCGCTGTCGGGCTCGTCGTGTTCGGCCTGGGCTTCGGGATGGTCGGCCAGGTGCTGATCGTCGCCGTGCAGAACAGCGTCGATCGCCGCCGGCTCGGCGTCGCGATGGCCACGACGAACTTCTTCCGCGCGCTGGGCGGCGCCGTCGGCGCAGCGGTCCTCGGGGCGATCTTCGCCGCGCGGGCCGGCACCCACGCCTCGGCCACCGGCGGCCTGCACGCGCTCACGCCGGCGGCCCGCGCCGATCTCATCGACGCGGTCCAGACGGTCTTCATCGTCGCCGCGCCACTCGCCGCCGTCGCGCTCGCCGTCGTGCTGCTCCTGCCCGAGGTCCCGTTGCAGGGATCCGAGCCTGCGGCGCCCGCGCAGCGCCCGGCGACCGCCGCCGCCGCGCGCTAGTTGCCGCGTCAGCCAACCTTCGCCCCGTTCGGCGGGCCCTCGCCCACTAGGACTCCTCGAAGAGCTCGACGAGCGCGGGATCGAGATACGCGTCGAAGCCGGCGATCTTGTCGCCCTCGATCTCGAGCAGCATGACCGCGAAGGGCTCGAAGCCGCCGTCGCCGCGCTTGTAGATGGCGACGGCGGGGCGGCTGTTGGCGCGCGTCGGCACGAGGCGCGACTCGGCGGCGGCGCACGGCGAGCGACCGCGCGGCGAGAACCAGAAGCGGCTCAGCGCCGGCAGGCCGACGATCGCCGGACGCGGCGGCATGCGCAGCACGGCGTCCTCGCGCAGCAGCTCGACGAAGGCGTCGACGTCGGCGCGCTCCCAGACGTCGACGTAGCGCCGCAGCAGCTCGCGCTCGCCCGTCGCCCGCGGCGCCACGGCATGCGGCGAGACGTCGGGGTCGATCGTCGCGCGCGCCCGCTGGAGCGCGCTGTTCGTCGCCGCGACCGTCGTCTCGAGCAGGTCGGCCACCTCCCGGGCCGTCCAGCCGAGCACGTCGCGCAGGATGAGCACGGCGCGCTGGCGGCCGGGCAGCCGCTGGATGGCCGTCAGCAGTGCGAGCTCCATGCCCTCGTGCAGCGCGTAGCGGGCCGCCGGGTCGGCGACCGGCGAGGCGAGGTCGTCGAGGCGCGCGTCGGGGTAGGGCAGCACCGCGTCGGG
>DASXRF010000409.1:0-6142 GCA_036506755.1 Solirubrobacteraceae bacterium
TGACGGCCGAGGGCGCGACCGTGATCGACGCCGGGATGGTCGGCACCGAGATGCTCTATTTCCTCGTCGGCTCGCGCGACCTCGACGGCGGACTGATGTGCACCGCCTCGCACAACCCGAAGGCCTACACGGGGGCCAAGCTCGTCGAGCGCGGGTCGATCGCGCTGAGCGGCGACCGCGGCATCCAGGACATCCGCCGGCTGGTCGAGGCCGGCCTGCCGCCGGACGCGCCGGGCGGCGGCGACGTCGAGGAGGTCGACGTCTCGGCCGAGTTCCACGACGCGGCGCTGAAGTTCATCGATCCCGCCAACGTGCGGCCGATGAAGGTCGTCGTCGACGGCGGCAACGGCATGGCCGGGCCGATGGTGGGGCCGATCCTCGAGCGCCTCGGCCTCGACCTCGTCGAGACCTACTGGACCCCCGACGGCGAGTTCCCCGACCACGAGCCCAACCCGCTGCTGCCCGAGAACCGCGAGTTCATCGTGCGCGCCGTCCAGCGCGAGGGCGCCGACCTCGGGATCGCCTGGGACGGCGACGCCGACCGCTGCTTCTTCATCGACGACACCGGGCGCTTCGTCGACGGCGACTTCCTCACCGCGATCCTCGCCGAGCACCTGCTGGCCAAGAAGCCGGGTGAGGCGATCCTCTACGACGCCCGCGCCTCGCGCGCCGTCGCCGACACGGTCGAGCGCGCCGGCGGCACCGCGCACGTCAACCGCGTCGGCCACGCGTTCTTCAAGACCCGCATGCGCGACGAGGGCGCGATCTTCGGCGGCGAGGTCTCCGGCCACTACTACTTCCACGACTTCTACAACGCCGACTCGGGCACGATCCCCGCGCTGCTCATCCTCGAGAAGCTCTCGGTCGAGGGCGCGCGGATGAGCGAGCTGCTCGAGCCCTACCGCTCGCGCTACTTCATCTCCGGCGAGATCAACTCCGAGGTCGTCGACCAGCACGCCAAGATGCGCGAGCTCGAGGAGCGCTACGGCGACGCGACGATCGCGCACATCGACGGCGTGTCGATCGACTACGACGAATGGCACTTCAACGTGCGGCCGTCCAACACCGAGCCGCTGCTGCGCCTGACCCTCGAGTCGCTGGTCTCGGAGCAGGACATGGAACGCCGGCGCGACGAGGTGCTCGGGATCATCCGCGCCGGGTGACCGAACATCGCCAGCTGCGCTACGCCGCCCCGCCCGGCGCCGCGACGCTCCTGCTCGTCCGCCACGGCGAGTCGGCGCCGTTTCGCGAGGACGAGCCGCCGCCGCTGCTCGGCGGGGCCAGCGACCCCGAGCTCGACCCGGTCGGCGTCGAGCAGGCCGACCGCGTGGCCGCGCGCCTGGGCAGCGAGGAGATCGCGGCGATCTACGTCACGCCGCTGCGCCGGACCGCGCAGACCGCGGCGCCGCTCGCCTCCCGGCTGGGGCTCGAGCCGCGCGTCGAGCCCGACCTGCGCGAGGTCTTCCTCGGCGAGTGGGAGGGCGGCCTGTACCGCAAGCACGTGCGCGAGCAGCACCCCATCGCGCTGCGCCTGCGCCGCGAGGGCCGCTGGGACGTCATCCCGGGCGCCGAGCGCTCCGAGGCGTTCGCCGGGCGGGTGCGGGCGGGTATCGCGCGCATCGCCGCCGCGCACGCGGACGAGCGCGTCGTGGTCGTCGTCCACGGCGGCGTCATCGGCCAGGCGCTCGCGCTGGCCACCGGTGGGCGACCGCTGGCCTTCGCGTGGGCCGACAACGGCTCGATCTCAGAGCTGGTGGTGCTCGACGAGCACTGGACCGTGCGCTCCTACAACGACACGGCCCACCTCTGAGACCGGCAGCTCGACGCAGATCTCGAGCTCCTCGAGCTCGCGGCGGGTGACCTCGACGGCGCCGATGCGCCGGAACGCCTCGAGCATCGCGCGGTTGGAGCGCAGCAGCGTCGCCTGGAAGCGCTTTACGCCCTCGTCGCCCGCCCGCCCCGCCAGGGCCTCCAGCAGCACGCGCCCCACGCCGCGGCCCTGCCAGTCGTCGACGACGGAGACCGCCGCCTCGGCCACCGGGCCGCCCGGCTGCAGCCGGATGAAGCGCGCGATCCCGACCCCGGCGCCGGTCCGCTCGTCGATCGCGCCGAGCGCCTCGTGCTCGTGATGGTCGACCTCGGTGAAGAACGCCAGCTCGGCCTCGGTCAGCTTGACCTTGACGCCGAAGAAGCGCTGGTGGCGCGAGCGCTCGCCGAAGCGCTCGAAGCCCGAGAGCAGCAGCCTGCGGTCCTCCGGCGTGACCGGCCGGATCCGGACCCGCTCACCACCGCGCAAGGTGACCAGCTCCTCGGCCACACGGCCGGTTTACCCGCTACTCGGCTGCCGACGCGAGCCGGCGCGCGACCCAGCCCGCCAGGCGCGGCGAGGCGCGCTTGATGCCGTAGGCCAGCCACGCCTCGGGGGCGATCGGCGCGACGGAGCGGTTGCGCGCGACGGCCTTGAGGATGTTCTCGGCGACGCGCTCGGGGCCATAGTTGCGCCGCGCGTACATCCGGACCAGGCGCTCGCGGACCTCGGGGTCGTCGGCGCGCCCGCGGGCGCGGGCGTTGCGCGTGATCGGGGTGTTGATGATGCCGGGACAGACCGCCGTCACGCCGATCCCGAGCGGGCGCAGCTCCTCGCGCAGCGCCTCGCTGAGCCCGAGGACCGCGAACTTCGTCGTCGTGTAGGCGACGAGTGCCGGGCTCGCGTGGTAGCCGGCCATCGACGCGAGGTTGGCGATGTGCCCGCCGTGGCGCATCTTCGGCACGAAGTAGTGGCAGCCGTGGACGACCCCGAGCAGATTGATCGAGACGATCCAGTCCCAGTCGTCGAGCGTCGTCTCCTGGAATCCGGCGGCCAGCCCGACCCCGGCGTTGTTGACGAGCAGGTCGACGCCGTCGACGGCCTCGGCGAAGTCGCCCATCTGCGCGCGGTCGGCGACGTCGACGCGCCGGGCCAGCACGCTGCGGCCGAGCGCGCGCGCCTCGCGCTCCGTCTCGGCGAGGCCCGGCTCGTCGACGTCGCAGATCGCGAGGTCGGCGCCGCGGCGGGCGGCCAGGAGCGCCGTCGCGCGGCCGATGCCGCTGCCCGCGCCGGTCACGATCACCGTCCGGCCCTGCAGATTGGTGGTGTCCATCGGCGGACCGTAGCCTTCGCGGCCGCATGGAGCTTCCCGCCCTCGCCGCCGACGCCGGCATCAGCTGCCTGGCCATCCCGACGCCGTTCGCCGTCGGACGGGTCAACTGCTACCTGCTCGAGGACGAGCCGCTGACGCTGCTCGACACCGGGCCGAACTCCGGCAAGGCCCTCGACGAGCTCGAGCGCGCGCTCGCCGCGCACGGCCACGCGGTCGAGGACCTCGGGCTGATCGTCCTCTCGCACCAGCACATGGACCACCTCGGGCTGACGGCGATCCTCGCGCGCCGCTCGGGCGCCGAGGTCGCCGCGCTCGACGCGCTCGCCCCGTGGGCGGCCGGCTACGGGAAGAACATGGCGGCCGACGACGAGTTCGCCGACGCGATCATGGCCCGCCACGGGATCCCCGAGGAGGTGCGCTACGCGCTGCGCGCCGTCGCCGCGACGTTCCGGGGCTGGGGGGCCGCCGCGACGGTCACGCGGCCGCTTGCCGACGGCGCGACGCTCGAGTTGCGCGACCGCACGCTGCGCGTCCACCACCGCCCCGGGCACTCGCCGACCGACACGCTGTTCCACGACGAGGAGCGCGGCCTGCTGCTCGGCGGCGACCACCTCATCAAGCACATCTCGTCCAACCCGCTGATCACCCGGCCGCTGGACGGCGCCTCCGGGGCGGGCGAGCGCCCGCAGGCGCTCGTCACGTACCTCGCCTCGCTGGAGCGCACGCGCGAGATGGAGCTCGAGCTCGTGCTGCCGGGCCACGGGAAGCCGATCGACGACCACCGCTCGCTCATCGACGAGCGCTTCCGCATGCACCGCCGCCGGGCCGACAAGCTGCACCGGCTGATCGCCGAGCGCCCGCAGACGGCGTACGAGCTCGCGCACGCGATGTGGGGCAACGTGGCGGTCACGCAGGCCTATCTGACGCTGTCCGAGGTGCTCGGCCACACCGACCTGCTGCTCAACGAGGGGCGGGTGCGCGAGGACGTCGATGCGGACGGCGTCGTGCGTTTCGCGGTTGCCTGAGGTCGTCGTGAACGCCCGCGCGGCGGCGCGGCGCCAGCTCAGCGGGGTGGAGCGCTGGGCGGTCGAGCTCACCGCCCGCCTGCCCGCGCTGCGGCCGGGCGCCTACGCGGTGGCGCGACCGCCGCGCGCGCTCAGCTACCGGGCCGGGCAGGCGTGGGAGCAGGTGGCGCTGCCGCTGCGCGCGCGGCGGCTCGGCGCGCGGCTCGTGCTCAACCCGGCGAACCTGGCGCCGCTGGCCTGGCCGGGCAACGTCGTGGTCGTCCACGACGCCGTCGCGCTCTCGCATCCCGAGTGGTTCTCGGGCGCCTACGCCGCGTGGCACGGGCGGCTGCTTCCTGCCGTCGTGCGCCGCGCGCTGCGCGTGGTCACCGTCTCGGAGTTCTCGCGCGCCGAGCTGGCCGCCTACACCGGAGTGGAGGCCGAGGTCGTGCCCGGCGGCGTCGACGAGCGCTTCACGCCCGCGGCGGACGCCGATGGGGTGCGGCGGGCGCTCGGGCTCGACGGCGCGTACGTGCTCTGCGTGGCCGGGGAGAGCGAGCGCAAGAACTTCGCGGCGCTCGAGGTCGTGGCGCGGGCACTGGCATCACGCGGGGTGGCCGTCGTCACCGCCGGATCTCGACGCGCGCACCACGGGGCGCCGTCGTCGATCCCGGGCGTCCGGGCGCTCGGCTACGTCGACGACGCGCTGCTGCCGGGGCTCTACGCGGGCGCGGAGGCCTTCGCCCTGCCGAGCCGGCACGAGGGCTTCGGGCTGACGTGCCTGGAGGCGATGGCGTGCGGGACGCCGGTCGTGGCCGGGGCGGCGGGCGCGCTGCCCGAGACGTGCGGGGAGGCCGCGCTGCTCGTCGATCCGGCGGATTCCGGTGCGGTCGCGGACGCGGTGGCGACCGTGATCGCCGACCCCGGGCTCCGCGCGCGGCTCGTCACGGCCGGGCGCTCGCGGGCGGCGCGGTTCTCGTGGGACGCGACGGCGCGGCGGATCGACGCTCTGCTGGCCGCCGAGGGACATAACCTCTAGCTGGCA
Source organism: Solirubrobacteraceae bacterium (assembly GCA_036506755.1). Lineage (GTDB taxonomy): Bacteria > Actinomycetota > Thermoleophilia > Solirubrobacterales > Solirubrobacteraceae > DASXRF01. The sequence goes on from DASXRF010000409.1 coordinate 5,190, forward strand.
TGGCGCCCACCCCGACAGCCGCGGTCACCGCCCAGGGCATCCGGGACGGCGATCGCGCGGCGCTCGGTGCTCTGGTGGCGCGCCGCGGAACGGCGGTCCTCGCCTACTGCGACCGGGTGGCGGCGCCCGGACGCGCGCTCGAGGCCGCCGGTGAGGCGTTCGCCCGCTTCCGGCGGGAGGTCGTCGCCGCGGCCGAGCCGCGCGCGCTGGACCCCGAGGCGCTGCTCCTCGGCGGGACGCGGCGGGCCGCCGCGGCCTGCGCGCCCCGTCCGACCGCGCCGCGCGGCGCGCTGGCGCGGCGCCGGGGGACGACGTGCGTCCTCGTTCCCGAGCTGCTCGCCGCGCGCGCCGCGGGCGACCTCACGGCCGCCGATCGCATGCGCCTCGCCCGCCACCTCGAGCGCTGCGAGGACTGCCGGGCGGCCGAGACCCGCTTCGCCGAGGGCGAGCGCGCCTACCACGACGCGCCCGACGTCCCGCCGCCCGACCCCGCCGCCGGCGGCCTGCTCGCCGCGCTGCGCGCCGCGGCGCCCAACGCCGACGAGCGCCGGCCGGCGCCGCGCCCCGAGCCCGTGGGAGCCGTGACCAACGGCAACGGCCCGGCGGCCGGAGCGCCGCAGCCCGGCGCCGACCAACCCGGCGCACCGTGGACCGCCGCAGCCGGCGCACCACCGACCACCGCCGACCAACCCGGCGCCGGGCGGACCGCCCAGCCGCCGACGACCGGCGCCGGCTCGCCGGCCACGGGACCGGCGATGGCCGCCGACCAACCCGCGGCGCAGCCGCCGACCGCCGCGGACCAGCGCGGCGACCGCCCGCCGACCGCCGCCGGCTCGCTGGCCGCCGCACCGTCGACCCCCGCCGACCAACCCGGCGCACCGACGACCGCCGCAGGCGACGCCGCCCGCCGAGCCGGCGCCGGCGCATCGGCGCCCGCCGCAGGCACCCCCGGC
>DASXRF010000410.1:0-5617 GCA_036506755.1 Solirubrobacteraceae bacterium
GCTCATCGTGCGGGTGCCGTGGCCCGATTGGCTCGCCGAGCTCGAGCGCACGCGCTACGACAACGCGAAGTTCGTGCCGGTGACCTTCGTCGACACGACCGCCGGCTACGACAGCGAGTGCGCGGTGCTGTTCCCGGAGACGGTCGCGGTGGCCGGCCGGCCCGTCAACAACTTCGGCGGCATCTTCTGCGACCGCGAGGCGGCGCGCTTCCGCCGGGTGGTCTCGCGCGCGGCCGAGCTGCTCACGCTCAACCTCCCGCCCGACGCCGCCGCCCTGCTGGCCTCCGAGCGCCTGTCGCTGGACGCCTACATGCTCTGGGACCTCGTGCACGACCGCGCCCACAGCCACGGCGACCTGCCGTTCGACCCGTTCATGATCCGCCAGCGCAGCCCGTACTGGATGTACTCGCTCGAGGAGCTGCGCTGCGACCTGACGGCCTTCGGCGAGGCGGTCAAGCTCGAGGGCGAGGGGCGGCGCTTCGCCCGGCACGTCCAGTACGCCATCCTGTTCGACCGTCTGTTCCGCTTCCCGATCACCGGCACGCGCGTGCGCAACTACGACGGCCTCGGCGGCCAGCTGCTGTTCGCCTACCTCCACAAGCACGGCTTCCTGCACTGGACCGACAACCGGCTGACGATCGAGTGGGAACGGGTGGCCGACGGCGTGGCCGCGCTGCGGGCCGCGGTGGAGGAGCTCTACCGCGCGGGCATCGACCGCTCGAAGGTCGCGCACTGGATCGCCGCCCACGAGCTCATCTCGACCTACGTGACGCCGAGCACCGCCTCGCAGTGGGTGCGCGGGAGCCGGCCGCTGAGCGACGAGAGCGATCCCCGCGCGTGGATCGACCTCGTCTGCGAGGACGAGTTCCCGCTCTCGATGTTCTACCTCCAGCTCAAGGCCAAGCTCGAGCCGGTCGGAGCGGCGGCTTGACGCCCGACCGGCGATCGCTTCGCGATCGCTTGCGCGAACTGCGTTCGCGTGGGTGGTGGGCGACATGAATCGCCTTGAGGGCCGCGTCGTCGCGATCGCCGGCGCAGCGGGCGGGCTCGGGCCCGTGGTCGCGCGGTCGCTGGCCCAGGCGGGCGCGCGGCTCGCGCTGACCGACGTCGACCAGGGGCGGCTCGACGAGGTCGCCGGGCGGCTCGCCCTGCCGGAGGACGACGTCGACGCGCGCGTCGTCGACCTGCTCGACGAGGACGCCACCCGCGCGTGGGCGGGCGCGCTGAGCGAGCGCTTCGGTCGCGTCGACGCTCTGGCCCACCTCGTCGGCGGCTGGCGCGGCGGCCAGCCGCTCGACCAGGCGCCGCTGGCCGACTGGGCGTGGCTGCACGACCTGCTCGTCCGCACGGTCCAGCACACGTCGCGCGCGTTCGCCGGTCCGCTCAAGGCGAGCGGCCGCGGGCGCTTCGTGCTCGTCTCGTCCGCCGTCGCGCAGAAGCCGACCAGCAGCAACGCCGCCTATGCCGCGGCCAAGGCCGCCGCCGAGGCGTGGACGCTGGCGCTGGCCGATGAGCTCGCCGGCACCGGCGCGACTGCCAACGTCATCGTCGTCAACGCGATCCTCACGCCCCAGATGCGCGCGGAGAACCCCGACAAGGAGTACCCCACCTTCACCGCCGCCGAGGACATCGCCGACGCGATCGCCTTCGTGCTCTCCGACGCGGCCGCGAAGATGAACGGCAAGCGCCTGGCGCTCCATCCGTGACCGGCTTCGGCAGCGACAACCACGCGGGCGTGCTGCCCGAGGTGCTCGACGCGATCGCCGCCGCCAACGACGGCCACGCGCATTCCTACGGCGACGACCCCTGGACCAGGCGCGCCGAGGCGCGTTTCCGCGAGCACTTCGGCGAGCAGGCTCGGGCGTTCCTCGTCTTCAACGGCACCGCGGCCAACGTCGTGGGCCTGCGCGCGCTGTTGCGCCCGTACGAGGCGGTCATCTGCGCCGAGACCGCGCACCTCAACGTCGACGAGTGCGGCGCCCCGGAGTTCAACGCCGGCATCAAGCTGCTGCCCGTCGCCACCACCGACGGCAAGCTGACGCCCGAGCTGGTCGCGCCGCGCCTAGTCCGCTTCGGCGACGAGCACGCCGTCCAGCCGCGCGTCATCTCGATCACGCAGTCGACGGAGCTGGGCACGGTCTACACGCCGGCCGAGACGGCGGCACTGGCCGAGCTCGCCCACGAGAGCGGCCTGCTGCTGCACGTCGACGGCGCGCGCCTGGCCAACGCGGCCGCCGCGCTCGACGCGCCGCTGCGCGCGCTGACCACCGACGCCGGCGTGGACGCGCTGTCGTTCGGCGGGACCAAGAACGGCCTGCTGCTCGGCGAGGCGGTCGTGCTCCTGCGCCCGGGGACCGCCGCCGGCGCGATGCCGTTCCTGCGCAAGCAGTCGATGCAGCTGGCCTCGAAGATGCGGTTCCTCGCCGCCCAGTTCGAGGTGCTCCTCGACGGCGACGCCTGGCGCCGGCCGGCCGCGCACGCGAACGCCATGGCCGCCCGCCTGGCCGCCGCCATCGCGGGCGTTCCCGGCGTGACGATCACCCAGCCCGTGCAGGCCAACGCGGTCTTCGTCATCCTGCCGCCGGACGTCGCGGCCCGCCTGCGCGAGCGCTTCTTCTTCTACACGTGGGACGAGGGCACCGGAGAGGTGCGCTGGATGTGCGCCTGGGACACGACCGCGGAGGACGTCGACGCCTTCGCGGCGGCGGTCGCCGAGCAGGCCGGCGCGGCGCGCGCGGCGAGCTGATGGCGCGCTCGATCGTCCGTCTGCCGCCCGAGGTCCGCGCGCCCTTCGAGGTCTACGTCAACGGCGTCCGCCAGACCGAGGGGACCGACTACGTCGTCCGCGGCCGCACGCTGCGCTTCGACCGCGAGCTCGCGCAGGAGGGCAAGCTGGGCTTCTGGCGCTGGGCGATCGGGGCCATCGGCATCGGTACCTACCGGCCCGACCACCAGGTCGACGTGCGCTACGACACGCCCGACGGCCGCCCGATGGTCGCCGAGCGCCTGCCGGTGGAACCGGCGGAAGGGGTCTGACCCCTGTCCGCGACCGACTGAAGGATCTGACCGCCGGCAGGGTCAGACCCCTGGCGCAGCTGCGCTGGGGCGCCTGAGCCTGGATCCAGGCTGAGTGCCCCATGTCACGCGAAGCAGCCGCACTTGCCACTAGACATGAAGGGCATGACGTATGACACCGCAACGCTCGCCGCCCGCGGCCGCTCGCACACCCAGCTGCGCGAGCTGCTCGACGCGCGGGTGCCGATCCTCCATCTCCACGAACGCGAACTGCTCCTCGACGCCGCCGACGCCCTGCTCTTCGACGAGCCCGACGGCGACGTCAAGCGCGCTGCCGCGCGCGACCTGCTCGCCAGCCTGGTCGAGTCCGGCCGCTGGCTGCCCGGCCCGGCCGACGAGGCCGCCGCGGCGCTCGACGGCTGCGGCCAGCTAGCTACGAACGCTTAGCAGCCCCTCCTGGCGCTCCCACGGGCGCGTCAGCTTGAGCGCGCTGACGATCGCCCGCGTCGCCGGCGAGCGGTTGAGCGTGTAGAAGTGGATCCCCGGCGCGCCGGCGGCGAGCAGGTCGGCGCACTGCAGGGTCGCGTAGGCGACCCCGAAGTCGGCCACCGCGTCGGGGTCCTCGGCCCGCGCCTGCAGCTCGGCCAGCAGGCCGGGCGGGACCGACGCCCCGCACATGCCGGTGATGCGCTGCAGCTGGGCGACGTTGGTGATCGGCAGGATGCCCGGGATGATCGGGACCTCGATGCCGAGCTCGCGGGCGCGGCGCACGAAGTCGTCGTAAAGGGCGTTGTCGAAGAACAGCTGCGTGATGAGGAAGCGCGCGCCCGCGTCGACCTTCTCCTTGAGGAAGCGCAGGTCGTCCTCGGGCGACGTGGCGTGGATGTGCGTCTCGGGGAAGCACGCGCCGCCGATGGCGAACTCCGGGTAGCCGCCCTGGATCATCGAGACCAGCTGGGCCGAGAACTCCAGGCCGCCCGGCGTCATGCGCCACTCCTCCTGGCCGGCGGGCGGGTCGCCGCGCAGCGCCAGGACGTTCTCGATCCCCGCCTCGCGCATGGCGTCGAGCTGCTCGCGCAGCTGCTCGACGGTCGCGCCCACGCACGTGAAGTGCGCCATCGCCTCGATGCCGTACTGCTCGCGGATGCGGGTGACGATCTCGAGCGTCTTGTCCTTGGTCGAGCCGCCCGCCCCGTAGGTGACCGAGACGAACGCGGGATCGAGGGCCTGCAGCTGCCCGAGCGCGTTCCAGAAGTTCTGCTCGCCCTGCTCGGTCTTCGGCGGAAAGAACTCGAACGAGAAGACCGGCTCTTCTGCGGTGGCGTAGAGGTCGCTGATGCGCATGAGGCGCTAGAGGGTAGTCCAGCGGTCCGGCTGCCCCGTGATCCGCTGGGCCCGCCCGGTGCGCTCGAGGTGCGTCAGGTAGCACAGCGTCTCGTTCAGGCGCCAGCGCCCGGTCTCGGGCGTGGCGGGCTCGCCGTAGACGTGCGGGATCACCTCGTAGGCGGTCGGCGGCACGCCAACGGCGAGCGCCTCGCGCGCGCGCTGCAGCCGCTCCGCGACGAGCGCCCGGTTGGCGTGGAGGTGCGCCGCCACGTCGGTGAACGTGCGCCCGTGGCCGGCGAGGCACAGCCGCGCGTCGAGGTCCTCGACCTTGTCGAGCGAGCTCAAGAACTCGCCGGCCGGGTCGGGGGTCCAGCCGTAGTCGTAGTACAGCGAGACGCGCCCGAGCAGGTGGTCACCGGAGATGAGCAGGCGGCGCTCGGGCTGGAAGAAGCACACGTGCGAGGGCGCGTGCCCCGGCGTCTCGAGCGTGCGCCAGGTGCCCAGGTCGGTGGTGAACGTGACGCCGTCGACGAGCTCGCGGTCGGGCTCGACGATGCGCGCGATGCCGGGACCCTCGGCCCCGCGCGTGTCGCGCAGGCGCTCGAGCGCCGCCTCGGGCACCCCGCTCTGGCGGGCGATCTCGATCCGGCGCTCGAAGTAGGCGGCCGGGTCCTGCGCGGCGCGGGTCATGTGCTCGTGGCGCGGGTGCAGCCACAGCTCGCAGCCGGCGCGGTCGACGATCGGCCCCGCCTGGCCGTAGTGGTCGGAGTGCGCGTGCGTGCAGACGAGCAGCCGGACGTGCTCGACGCGCAGCCCGACCATGTCCATGGCGCGCTCGAGGTGGGCCATCGAGCCCGGCCCGTGCCAGCCCGTGTCGACCAGCACCACGCCGTCGCCGGCCGCCAGCGCCCAGGCGTTGCCGTGCGGCACGCCCGGCCACGGCAGCGGGACGCGCAGGCGCCACACGCCGGGCAGCACGCGCTCGCCACGGCCCAGCTCGCGTCTGCGCCGCGCGGTCGCCATGCCGCCCGTTAGGGTGCCAGAGCAGCGACAGCAAGGAGGGCCGGAGATGGCGACGATCGAGCAGGCGAGCAGCGCGGCCGAGGTCGCGCGCGGCTATTTCGGCGCGCTCGAGCGCGCTGACCGCAGCGCCCAGCGGGAGTGGTACGGGCCCGACATGGGCGGCCAGATCTTCGGCGTCATCGGCCCGACCGGCCGCCCGGAGCTGATCGCGTACTTCGACGAGCTCTACGCCGCGCTGCCGGACTTGCGGCTC
>DASXRF010000411.1:0-8902 GCA_036506755.1 Solirubrobacteraceae bacterium
TCCTCCCTGGGCCCGGTCTGGCTCGGCTGACCGGTCGCTGCGACGGTAGCCGCGGCGAGCGCTCGCGGCGATGGAACGTTCGTCCAGCGCGAGGGCGGTCGGCTACGGGTTTCGCCCGCGGCCGGTCACGTAGCCCAGGCCCGAGCGGGTGGTCGTCGCCACGGGCACGCCGCCGCGCCAGTCGATCTCGAGGTGCTTGCGCGTGTTGCGCAGCGGCGGCAGGTACGCGACACGCTTGAACGTCGAGGTGCTGATCACGTCGCCGGAGTCCCCGACGTAGACGAACCGCCCGCTGCGGCTGTGCTGGATCCAGCCGTCGCGCGCGCAGTCGTAGCTGCACGGCGACTCGTCTCCGGTCATCGGATGGCTCAGCCGGACGTCGGCGATCGGCCGCGGGCGGCGCCGCGGGACGCGGCTGACGTCGAACACGTGGACGTAGCTGTTCGGCGCGTCGAGGACCCACAGCCGGCGCTCGTCGGGCGACAGCGAGATCCCGTGGCTCGGCGCGGTCGGGCCGAACGTCGAGGGATCCCACGAGAAGCGGCGCCCGAACGTCACCGTGGCGAGCACGCGGCCGGTGGCGATGCTGCTGACCTGGAAGCCGAGGAAGCCCGTGGCCGTCGTGTAGGCGATCGTCTCGCGGCCGTTGATCGTGAACGGGCGGACGCCCGACCTGAGCGGTCCGATGCGCTTGACGACCCGGTCGCTCGCCGTGTCGGCCACCTCCAGGTAGCGATGGTTGCGCCCTCCGAGGTAGACGCGCGTGCCGCGCAGGCCGACGATCGTGTTGTGCGGCCCGGCGCCGGCGTGGATCCGGCCGATGACGTCGCCGGCCCCCGCGTCGATGACGTTCCAGATGCCGCTCGGCGACTGCTCGCCGGTGGGCATGTAGATCCGCGCCCCGTCGCGGCTGATCGCCATGCTGTCGATGCCGCTGGGATACGACCTGTCCCAGACGACCCGCTTGGCGACGAGGTCGTACTTGAGCAGCGACCCCGAGCCGTTGGACCCGCCGTCGCCGCCGTGGCTGATGTAGAGCGCGTGCGTGGCGGGGCTCGCCGCCACCCCGCGGATGCCTCGTACGCCCGGGAACGCGCGGTGCTCGACGAGGCGATGCCCGTGGTCGATGTCGTAGACGTCCATCTGGCCGTCGGGGAAGACGTACTCGTAGTGGCGCACGTCGGCGGAGGCGGAGAACGCCAGCACGGCGGCCACGGCAGCGGCGATGAGGGCGATCACGGAAGCCACGGCACCCTAGTGGACCGTCGAGGGCGACCGTGACGGCGCGCCGACGACCCGTGGGGGCGATCACGGCTTCGGATCATCGGGTATCTCGCCGGGACCGTGAGCCTGACGGACCCCCTGGACCTGCTGGCCTCGCCCGTGATGCACGCGCGCGTGACGCGCGAGCGCGACCACCGGCCGTGGCCGATGCCTCGGCGAGCATGGATCATGGGCCAGACGTGGACCGATCTGCTGTTCGCGCACTGGAGCGTGGCGCCGGCGGCCCTCGAGCTCGTCGTCCCGCCCGAGCTGCCGCTCGACACGTTCGACGGGCGGGCGTGGGTCGGCGTGACGCCGTTCGCCGTGCGCAACCTGCGGACGCGGGTGACGCTTCCGGTGCCGTTGGTGTCCGCCTTCCCGGAGATCAACGTCCGCACGTACGTGACCGTGGGCGGACGGCCCGGCATCTACTTCTTCAGCCTCGACGCAGCCAGCGCGCTCGCGGTCGCGGCGGCGCGGCGCCTGTATCGCCTGCCGTACTTCCGCGCGCGGATGGGCATCGAGCGCGACCGGCGATGGTTCCGCTACGCGAGCCGGCGGACCGACCACAGCGCTCCGGCGCCGGCCGAGTTCCGCGGGCGCTACCGGCCCGTCGGCGAGGTCTTCCGGGCGACGCCCGGCTCGCTCGAGCACTGGCTGACCGAGCGCTACTGCCTGTACACGCTCGACGACGAGCGCCGCGTCCACCGCGGCGAGATCCACCATCCGCCGTGGCCGCTCCAGACCGCGGAGGCCGACATCGACGCCAACACGATGGCGGCCGAGGTCGGACTCGAGCTCGGCGTCCCGCCGCTGCTGCACTACGCGCGCCGCCAGGACGTCGTCTTCTGGACGCTGGAGCCCGCCGCGGCCCACGCGCGCGTGTAGCCCCAGGCGCGGAGGCGACGCCGCAGGTCGGCGACGAAGGCCCTGCCGAGGCGGTCCTCATCGGCGCCCTTGTGGCGGGGGCCACTACGCCAGGGCGGCGTGGGCGGCGGCGCGTCCGGCCTCGAGGCCGGCGCGGATGACGTCGATGTCGCGCTCGAGCCGGCTCGGGACGGTCGACGCCGGCGCCGGGCGGACCGACAGGATGGCCGGCGTCAGCGACGGGTCGGCATCGTGTCGCGCGAGCAGCGCCTCATCGGCGTGCTCGCGTTCGACGCGGGTGCGGAACGCCGTCTCCAGCGGCGGGCCCAGGCGCTTGAGCGCCGCCGCGGTCAGCGCGCCGCTCAGCCGCCCGGGCGGCGCGACCGGCTCGCCCGGGCGCCGCGAGCGCAGCACCAGCAGGTGGGTCGCGCCGCCGGCGAGCGCCGCGCGGAAGGGGATCGCCGCCGAGAGCCCGGCGTCGACCAGGCGCCGGCCGTTGAGGGCGACGGGCGGGCCGGTGATGAGCGGCAGGCCCGCCGACGCGCGCAGCGCGAGCCGGAGCGTCCGCGGATCGGCGATCTCGTCGTGGAGGTCCACCGGCTCGCCCGTGGCGACGTCGGTGGCGATGGGGTGCAGCTCGGTCGAGGCGGCGAGCACGGCGTCGAAGAGGCCGGGCGAGAGCTGCTCGTAGCGCTCCTCGACCAGCGTGCGAACGTCCACGACCGGACGCCGGCGCAGCGCGCGGCGCCGGCTGATCAGCTCGCCGACGAGCCCCGGGTCCGTCCAGGTCGGGATGCCGTCGCGCAGGCGCCCGCTCACCAGCCACATCGCGTTGAGCGTCCCCGCCGACGACCCGTACGCGGCGTCGAACGCGCCGGCCAGGCCGAGCTCGTCGAGCGCGAGCGCCATCCCGCCCGAGACGGCGCCGCGCATGCCGCCGCCCTCGACGACGAGCGCGATGCGCGCGCCCGCCGAGCGCTCGCGCAACGCGGCGATCACGGGATGGGCCATGTTCGCCTACCGGCCCAGGACGCTCACGAACCGGCGCGCGCGGCCGGCCACGTCGCCGAGCAGCCTGCGGACCTCCGCGAGCCCGGCGCGCAGCGGCGCGTCGCCGACCTCGACGGGCCGCATCGAGTCCTGCAGCGTGGCGAGCGCCTCGTCGGCGTCGGCGACCGCCTCCACCGCCCGGTCGAGCAGCTCCTTCACGCCGGCCGGCGCGCCGCGCGGGGCGGCCCGGCGGAACGCCCGGGCGGGGAGCCCGTGGCGCGCGGCGAACTCGGCGTGGGTGCGCTTCGCCCGGCCGTAGGCGTGCTGGACGGGCCGGAAGAGCTCCTGCTCGAGCCGGTCGGCGCTGTGCTCGTCGAGCTGCTCGTAGGCCTCGCCGAGGGCGGCGAGCGCGATGGCGATCTCGTCGGCGGCCGCCCCGACGTCGTCGAGCAGCTGGCGCCTCGCCTGCGCGGTGCCGTAGGCCATGCAGGCAGATTAGGAGGATCCCGCGGGCCTGACCTCCTCGAGCGGGTCGCCCGCCGGTACGACGCCCTCGAGCTCGGCGAGGTCGTCCGCGTCGAGCGACACGTCCGCCGCCGCGAGGTTCTGCTCGAGGTGGGCCACCGACGAGGTGCCCGGGATGAGCAGGATCCGCTCGTCGCGGTGCAGCAGCCAGGCGAGCGCGACCTGCGACGGCGTCGCGCCGCGCCGCGCGGCCACGCGCGAGACGATCGGGTCCGCGGCGAGCTTCGCCGGCCCGCCGGTGAAGGCCGACCCGAGCGGGAAGAACGGCACGAAGGCGAGGTCGCGCTCGCGGCACAGCTCGAGGACATCCTCCGACGAGCGGTCGAGGATGCTGTAGCCGTTCTGGACGCCGGCGAGATCGGCGAGCCCGAGCGCCTCCTCGACGCGCGGGCGCGACACGTTGCTGACCCCGATCAGGTCGAGCTTGCCCTCGCCGCGCAGCTCCTCGAGCGCGCCGAGCTGGTCGGCCAGCGGCACGGCCGGCGCGCCCTCGCCCTCCATCAGCCGCAGGTTGACGAGGTCCATCCGCTCGACGCGCAGGGAGCGCAGGTTGGCCTCGACGCCGGCGCGCAGCTCGTCGGGCTGCACCGCCGGCAGCCAGCCGCCGCGCTCGTCGCGCCGCGCGCCGACCTTGGTCACCAGCCGCAGCCCCTCGGGGTAGGGATGGAGCGCCTCGCGGATGAGGTCGTTGACGACGTCGGGGCCGTAGTACTGCGACGTGTCGATGTGGTCGACGCCGAGCTCGACGGCGCGCCGCAGCACGGCGCGCGCCTCGTCCGGATCGCGCGGCGGCCCGAACACGCCCGGGCCGGCGAGCTGCATGGCGCCGAACCCGATGCGGCGGACCGGCCGGTCGCCCAGCAGGGCGGTCTTCGTCGTGGTCATGCCCACAGGGTGACAAGCCGGTAGCGTCGGGCGCGTGCGCGCGCTGACGTACACCGGCCCGCGGGCGCTCGAGTGGCGCGAGGCGCCCGAGCCGCGCGTCGCCGGCGACGGCGAGGCGCTGGTCCGCCCGCTCGCGGTGGCGACGTGCGACCTCGACGACCTCATCGTCAGCGGGCGCGCGCCGTTCCCGGCGCCGTTCGTGCTGGGTCACGAGGGCGTCGCCGAGGTCGTCGAGACGGGCGACGCGGTGACGAGCGTCCGCCCGGGCGACCGGGTCGTCGTCCCGTTCCAGATCAGCTGCGGGACGTGCGCCGCGTGCCGGCAGGGCCGGACGGGCAACTGCGAGGCGGTCCCCTTCGCGGCGACCTACGGCTTCGGCTTCGGTCCCGACGGCACGCGCTGGGGCGGCTTCCTCGCCGACCTCGTCCACGTGCCTTTTGCCGACGCGATGCTCGTCCCGGTCCCGGGCGGCCTCGCGCCGGAGCTCGCGGCGGGCGCCTCGGACAACCTCACCGACGCCTACCGCGCGGTCGGCCCGCCGCTCGCGGCCCGGCCGGGCGCGCCGGTCCTCGTCGTCGGCGGCGCGACGCCGGGATCGATCGGCCTCTACGCCGCCGCCCAGGCGCTCGCCCTGGGCAGCGAGCACGTCCTGTACGTCGACGCCGACGAGCGCCGGCGCGCGATCGCCGCGTCCTACGGCGCGGACACGCTCGACCACATCCCCGATCGCGTCGACCGCCGCTTCCCGGTCACCGTCGACGCGTCGGCCGATGTCCGCGGGCTCGAGCTCGCGCTGGGCAGCCTCGACCGCGACGGGATCTGCACCTCGACGGCGATCTACTTCGACGCCGACGTCCGGCCCCGCGTCCCGCTGCTCGCGCTCTACGTCCAGTCGACGACGTTCGTCACCGGCCGCATCCACGCGCGCCGCGACGCGCCGCGCGTGCTCGAGCTGCTGGCGGCCGGGACGTTTGACCCGTCGCCGGTGACCACGCGCGTCGTGCCGTTCATCGAGGCGCCCGACGCGCTGCTCGCCGGCGACTACACGAAGCTGGTCTTCACCGCTTGACGCCGTCCGGCGCCAGCGCGTCGATCTCGACGGTGTCGAGCGGCAGGCACACGCGGCAGAAGTCGTGGCCGAACGGCGTGAGGTGGATGCTGCGGCGCACCGTGCGGCCGCGGCCCGCCTCGGCCATCGCCCGCGCCACGTCGGGCTGGGCCTCGAGCACCTGGTAGCGCGCCTGGTCGGCGAGCTGCTCGCGCGAGAACCAGATCAGCCCGAGGCGGTAGAGGTTGTGCAGGTGGCGGCCCACGTGCTCGGGGCGGCGCAGCCCGCCCTCCATGGCGATCATGCTCAGCCCAGGGGCGACCAGCTCGTCCTTGAGCTTGCCGATCGGCCCGCCCGTGCGCACGTCGACCGACGGCTGCGGTCCCTCGAGCACGAGCAGCCGCAGGATGCGCGCCTCGTCGGGCGCGAGCTCGTCGAGGATGCGCACGTAGGCGGGATGCGCCTCGTCCTCCGCGAGGTCCACCTCGGCCGAGCGGCGCAGCAGCTCGGCGCCGCGCTCGCGCAGCGCGGCCTGCGTCGGGTGCTCGGGGGCGTCGACGACGACCGCCTCGCCCGCGGGCTCGTCGGGCGCCGGCGCCGGCGCCGCGCCACCGTCCACCGTGACGTCGAGCAGGTCGCGCATGTAGGCGAGCAGGTCCTCGCCGGTGCGCTGAAGGACGTCGCCGGCCGCTTCCCCGGCGGCCGCTGCCCGCACCATCCGCGTGCCCGTCCGCAGGTACGCGCGCGCGGTCCACTCGACGAGCCTGACCGACGCGGCCGCCGTGATCCGCGCCAGGCCGGGCAGGGCGGCGATGAGGCTGACGTTCTCGACCTCGACGGGCTCCTGTCGCCGCGCGCTCATCCGAACGCCGCCAGGTGGGCGAGCCCGCCGACCACGCCGAGCACGGCGCCGTGCGCCAGCAGCAGCCACTCGTCCTCTCGCATCGCGGAGCGCATCATCTCGGAGAAGTCCGCCGGCGGCAGCTCGCGCATGCGCTCGACGATCAGCGCGTGCACCTGCCGCGCCTGGCGCCGGTTGAACTCCGGGTCGGTCAGCGGCGTGATGGTGTGCTTGACCCCCTCGGCGGCGACCCCCTCGCGGATCGCATCGTACTCCCGCGTTCCCATCGCGAGCCGGACGGCGGGCAGCAGCGGCCCGGCGGCGCGATCGATCGCCGGCCGAAGCGCGTTGGCGATCAGCAGGCGCGTCTTGTCCGCGCGAGCGCCGTGGAGCAGCTCGACGGCGATGTTGCGCACGGTGACGATGTCGTCGGCGATCACGTGCGCGTACACGTCCGACGCGTCGTACTGGCGGCGCAGGAACAGCCCGTGCAGGCGGATCGGGCCGATCTTCCGCGGCGTCACGGGCTCGAAGATCATGAGGATGGCCAGCCAGTTGGTGACCCAGCCGACGATCGGGCCGAAGACGAGCAGGACCCACGGGCTGTCGAGCGCCGCGGTGAGCAGCGCCACGGGGATGCCGAAGACGAACCCGAAGACGAAGCCGAGGTTGACGATCAGCTTGAGCTCCTTGTCGCCGACCGAGCCGAAGACCTTGTTGGCCAGCTCGGGGTGCGCCTCGATGTGCTTGATCACCATGAGCTTGACGTCGAGCAGGTCGTCGATGTTGTCGCCGATCTCGTCGATGACGTTCGGCACGAGCTGCGGGAGCTGCTCCTGGACGCGCCGGTGCAGGCGCGCGCGCAGCTGCGGCGGCAGGTCGCGCCAGAACCGCGGGTGCTCGCGCACCATGACCCGCTCGACGAGGTCGCCGATCTCCTCGCGCGAGGACTCCAGCACGTGCTGCGCCAGCCGCTCGCGGTCGAGCCGGTCGTAGAACTCGCGCGGGTTGCCGACCTTGGCGATGCCCTTGTCGACCGCGATGCTGCCCATCTTCGCGGCGCGCGAGGGAATGATCCCCTGCCAGCCGACGCCGCCGACCATCACGCCCGGCACCTGCTGGATCTTGCGCGGCAGCAGCCGCGCGAGCGGCGCCAGACCGGGCAGCCGGAAGCCGCGGAAGTGCAGCGGGTGGAAGAGCATCCACACGCCTGTCCAGTTCGTCGCGTAGCCGATCGCGCCCGAGAAGAGCGGGATCGTTACCAGGCTGATCCAGTCCACCCGTTTCCCCGCGCGGCAGTTTCCCGGACGGCGCCGCGCCGCGCGCCGACGCTGCCCAATCCGGCATGCCGCAGGGGTGCGGCGGGTACGCAAATCAGCGACGCGCGGAGAGGCGCCGAGGAAAGGAACGTGGCCCTTATGGTCTGGATCCTCGTCGCCATTCTCGTTCTCCTCGCCGCCGGCGCGGTGCTCTACGCGGCCCGTGAACGCCGGACGCGCCGACTGCGCGAGGGCTTCGGGTCCGAGTACGAGCGGACGCTGTCGGAGCGAGGCGACCGGCGCGCCGCCGAGTCCGAGCTGCGCGAGCGCGAGCAGCGCCGCGACAAGCTCGAGATCCGCGAGCTCGAGCCGGAGGTCCGCGAGCACTACGCGGAGCAGTGGCGCACCGAGCAGCGCCGCTTCGTCGACCGGCCCGTGGCCGCGGTCGGGGAGGCCGACCGCCTGGTCACCGAGGTGATGCGCGCCCGCGGCTACCCCGTGGACGAGGACTTCGAGCGCCGGGCCGCCGACGTGTCGGTCGACCACCCGGAGGTCGTCCAGCACTACCGCATCGCCCGCGACATCTCGGTCCGCACGACGCGGGGCGAGACCGGGACGGAGGACCTGCGCCAGGCGATGGTCCACTTCCGGGCGCTCTTCGAGGAGCTGCTCGGCCAGGGCGTCCGCGACGACGCCGAGATGCATCACCACGTCTAGGAGGAGGCGCGCTGATGGAGAACCCGGAGGAACCACTGAGCACGCGCGACCTGGTCGCCACGGCCGAACCACCGGCCGCCACCGACGGCGCGCCCGAGACCACGGCCGGCGAGACGCGCGACGTCGCCGACGAGGCCCCGCTGCTGGAGGAGGACCAGGCGGCCGGCTACCGGCGCCGCTGGGAGGAGATCCAGGCCGGGTTCGTCGACGAGCCGCGCCGCGCCGTCGAGGAGGCCGACGGGCTGGTGGCGACGGTCATGCAGGAGCTCGCCGAGGGCTTCGCGCGCGAGCGCGAACGCCTGGAGAGCCACTGGGACCGCGGCGACGACGTCTCGACCGAGGACCTGCGCGTCGGCCTGCAGCGCTACCGCTCGTTCTTCCGCCGCCTGCTCTCGGCCTGACCGGAGGGCAGCCGGAGGCGCCCGCGAGCGGACGCGCGGGCGCCCCGGTCATCCGCCAGCCGCCGCCAGAAGCGCACGAACTCGCGCTCGTGGGCGATGCCGACGT
>DASXRF010000412.1:0-8175 GCA_036506755.1 Solirubrobacteraceae bacterium
GAGGCCCGGCGCAGGCGACGCAGGACCTCGGGGTCGCACCACTCGCGCTCGCTGCCGGACGGACGCAGCTCGCCGCGCACGAGCTCGCCCGTGCGCTCCAGGGCGCTCAGCGCGCTCGACGGATCGACCAGGTAACGCTCGCGCAGCGCGCTGGCCGGGTCGATCCCATAGCGCTTGTGCACCTCGTCGGTGGTGAACGGGCCGTGCGTCGCCGCGTAGCGCGCGCACAGCCGCCGCAGCGCGTCGGGCACGTCGGCGGTGAAGGCGTCGGGCAGCCCGGACGGCGGGACGACGCCAAGGGCGTCGCGGTACAGGCCGGCGTCGTCGGCGGCGATCCAGCGCTCCTCGCCGGCCATCCGCACGCGCACGGCGCGGCGCTCGCGCGCGAGCTCGAGCAGCATCGTCTCGGGGTCCAGGCCGGCCACCACGCGCTCGCCGGCCTCGGCCACCGTGAGGTCGCCAAGGCGCCGCAGGATGTCGGCTAGGCCGTCGCGGTTGGCCGCGCGCGTGCGCTCGGAGCGGTGCTGCAGGTCGGCCTCGACCGCGGCGAGGGCGTCGGGGTCGATCAGCTCGCGCAGCTCGTCCTGGCCGAGCAGCTCCCGCAGCAGCTCGCGGTCCAGCGAGAGCGCCGCCGCGCGCCGCTCGGCGTTCGGCGTGTCGCCCTCGTACATGTACGTGGCGACGTAGTCGAACAGCAGGGAGGAGGCGAACGGGGAGGCGGTCGGGGTCTCGACCTCGACGAGCGTGAGCTCGCGGCGATGGAGCTGGCGCAGCAGCCCCTCGAGGCCGGGGAGGTCGAGCACGTCGCGCAGGCACTCGCGGTAGGTCTCGAGCACGACCGGGAAGTCCGCGTAGCGGCGGGCGACCTCGAGCAGCGACTGCGACTTCAGGCGCTGCTGCCACAGCGGCGTGCGCCGGCCGGGGTACGCGCGCGGGATGAGGAGCGCCCGGCCGGCGTTCTCGCGGAAGCGCGCGCCGAACAGCGCGCTGCCGGCGAGCTCGGCGACGACGAGGTCCTCGAGCTCGTCGGGCTCGACCAGCACGAGGTCGGCGCCGGGCGGCTCGTCGGCGTCGGGCAGGTGGACGATGATCCCGTCGTCGGACCAGATCGCGTCGGACTCCAGGCCGAACTGGTCGCGGATGCGCGCGCTCAGCGCCAGGGCCCACGCGGCGTGGACGCGCCCGCCGTACGGGCTGAGCACGCACAGCCGCCAGTCGCCGATCTCGTCGCGGAAGCGCTCGATCACGACGGTTCGGTCGCTCGGGATGACGCGCGTGGCGGCCTCCTGCTCGCGCAGGAACTCCAGGAGGTTCTTGGCCGCGAAGGCGTCGAGGTCGTAGTCGCGCTCGAGCACCTCCGCCGGCTGGTCGACCGCCCAGCGGGCGAACGCGCCGACCTGCTCGCCGAGCTCCTTCGGGCGCCCCACGCCGTCGCCCTTCCAGAACGGCACCGCGCCCGGCAGCCCGGGCGCCGGGCTGACGATCACGCGGTCGCGGCCGATCTCCTCGATGCGCCACGTGCTCGCGCCGAGCAGGAAGGTCTGGCCCGGGCGCGCCTCGTAGACCATCTCCTCGTCGAGCTCGCCGACGCGCCGCCCGTCGGGCAGCGTGACCGAGTACAGGCCGCGGTCGGGGATCGTCCCGGCGTTCGTGACCGCGAGCGCGCGGGCCCCCTTGCGCGCGCGGATCGTGTTGCCGACGCGGTCCCACACGATCCGGGGGCGCAGCTCGCCGAACTCCGCACTCGGGTAGCGCCCGTCGAGCATGTCGAGGACGTTCTCCAGCAGCGTGCGCGGCAGCTCGGCGTAGGGGTGCGTGCGGGTGACGAGCGCGTGCAGCTCGTCGACGGCGATCGGCTCCGGCTCGGCCGCGGCGGCGATGGCGACGATCTGCTGGGCGAGGACGTCGAGCGCGTTGCGCGGCACGACGGTCGGCTCGATGCGACCCTCGCGCATGAGCTTGACCACGACCGCCGACTCGAGCAGGTCGGAGCGGAACTTCGGGAAGATGCGGCCCTTCGAGACGTCGCCGACGTTGTGGCCGGCGCGGCCGATGCGCTGCAGGCCGCGCGCCACCGACTTGGGCGACTCGACCTGCAGGACCAGGTCGACCGCGCCCATGTCGATGCCGAGCTCGAGCGAGCTCGTGGCGACCAGGCACGGCAGCTCTCCCGCCTTGAGCATCTCCTCGACGACGAGGCGCTCCTCGCGAGCCAGCGAGCCGTGGTGCGCGCGGGCGACGTCGGCCTCGGCGAGCTCGTTGAGGCGCAGCGCGAGGCGCTCGGCGCCGCGGCGGTTGTTGACGAAGACGATCGTCGAGCGGTGCTCGCGGACCTGCTCGAGGATCTGCGGGTAGATCGCCGGCCAGATCGAGCGGCGGGTCGCCTCCCCGCCGGCGAGCGGGTCGAGGTCGACGGGCTGGTCGGGCTCCACCATCGACTCGACCGGCACCTGGATCTTGAGGTCGAGCGGCTTGCGGATCCCGGCGTCGACGATGGTGCAGCGGCGCTGCGGGCCGACCAGGAAGCGCCCGACCTCCTCGAGCGGGTTCTGCGTCGCGCTGAGGCCGATGCGCTGGACGTCGTCGCGGTCGGCCTGCGCGGTCAGGCGCTCTAGCGTGAGCGCGAGGTGCGAGCCGCGCTTGGTCGAGGCGACCGCGTGGATCTCGTCGACGATGACCGCCTCGACATCAGAGAAGATCTCGCGCGCCTGGCTGGTCAGCATCAGGTACAGCGACTCGGGCGTCGTGATGAGGATGTCGGGCGGGTGGCGGCGCATCGCGGCGCGCTCGGCCTGCGGCGTGTCGCCCGTCCGCAGAGCGACGCGCAGCTGCGAGCCGATCCCGCGCAGGGGCGCGCGCAGGTTGCGCTCGATGTCGTAGGACAGGGCCTTCAGCGGCGAGACGTACACGAGCCGGGTGCGGCCGCTCGGCTCCTGTCCGAGCCGGTCCAGCGCCCACAGGAAGGCGGCGAGCGTCTTGCCGCTTCCCGTCGGGGCGCTGAGCAGCACGTGCTCGCCGGTTGCGATCGCGGGCCAGGCCTGGGCCTGGGCGGGGGTGGGTTGGGCGAACGCGTTTGTGAACCAGTCGCGGACGCGTGGGGAGAAGGCGGCGAGGGGGTCCATCTCTTGGCAGCGTACGCCGGCGGGCGTGGCGTCCCGCGCGCCTTGGCGTGCCGGGTCGCGGCCGGGTCCGTGTCACCGAGGGGAACGCGGCCTGCTCTGCGCCCCCGCCGAGCGGCAACACGCCAGCCGCGGCTCCCCGGGGCATCGAGATTGCAGTTGGGGCGCTATGTCAGTCCCAAGTGCACACTCATCTCGACGAAGCGCGCGAACGCGCCAGAGGGTCCCAGCGCCGACCACCGCCCTCGCAAGGAGGCGCCGCGGAGCGCGCCCGACACGAGCGGTCACAAGGACCAACGGCTCCTTCCCCTCGGTGCAATCGGACCAGGCCGCGACCCGAGCCCAAAACGCCCGAGCGGAGCGCTACCCGCGCGCCGCCACCTCCCGCGCCAGCACCAGCACATCATCCAGCATCCCCGCCGTCAGCTTCCCCGTGAACGTGTTCTGCTGGCTGGGGTGAAAGCACCCGAGCACGGCCCATGGCTCGCCCTCGACGAGCGCGCCGTGCCCGAATCGCGGGCGCGGCTTCGGCACCACGCCCCGCAGCCGAAACGCCGCGTCCCACGCGAACGCGCCCAGGCAGACGACGACGCGCACGTCGGACAGCAGCGCGAGCTCGCGCGCCGCCCACGGCAGGCAGGTGTCGCGCTCGAGCGGCGTCGGCCGGTTGGCCGGCGGGGCGCAGCGCACGGCGGCGAGCATCCAGGCGCCGCGCAGCTCGAGGCCGTCGTCGCGCGCGACCGACGTCGGCTGGTTGGCGAAGCCCGCGCGGTGCAGGGCGGCGAAGAGAAAGTCGCCCGACCGGTCGCCGGTGAAGATCCGCCCGGTGCGGTTGCCGCCGTGGGCGGCCGGCGCCAGGCCGAGGATGACGACGCGCGCCGCGGGGTCGCCGAAGCCCGGGACCGGGCGGCCCCAGTAGTCCTCGCCGGCGAAGGCGGCCCGCTTGACGCGGGCGACCTCCTCGCGCCACGCGACCAGCCGCGGGCAGCGGCGGCAGGCGACGACCTCCGCCTCGAGCTCAGCGAGACTGCGACAGGACGCCAAGGATGAGGCGCTCGATCACCGGCTCGAGCTCGTGCACGTCGTCCGGCTTGCGCAGGCGCACCTGGCGCGACGCGAGCTCGGAGATCGCGCCGACGAGCGCGTAGGCGTCCTCGAACGACTTGAGCCGCGGCGCGCCGAAGCGTTCGTGCGCGCGCTGGTTCTCCTCGTCGATCGCCTGGGCGAACGCGGCCATGATCGCGTCGCGGCGCTCCATGGCGCGGGGACCGGCGCCGATGATCTCGACCAGAAGGGTCTGCGAGGCGGCGGGGTGCTCGGCGAGCGCCTGCACGAACGCGTGCAGGCGGGCGTGGACGCGCTCCCGCAGGTCGGGCGACGAGCTCGTCGCGTTCGCCATGCGCCCGAGCACGACCTCGGTCGCCTGGTCGAACAGGGCGAGGATCGCCTCTTCCTTGTTGGCGAAGTGCTCGTAGAACGTCGCCTTGGACATGCCGGCCTCGCGGCTGATCGCCTCTGCGCTCGCCTCCGCGTAGCCCAGGCGCGCGAAGACCTCGGCCGCCGCCTGCAGCAGGCGGGTGCGCTGAACCTCGAGGCGGACCTCGAGTGGAGGGGCATGCCGGCCCCGCGGGACGCTGACGCGCTCGGCCATCAGACCCGAGTCTATGATCCGCGCCCCCATGAAATGCCGATTTGTCCTGCTGAGCGCGCTTCTCGCCCTCGGCGGCTGCGCGCCGTCGGGTGGCGGCGGGGTCGACACCGGCCGCTTCCGCGGCGACGCCAAGGCGGTCGCGCAGACACTCGACGACCTCGCCACCGCGGGGCGCAAGAAGGACGGCCAGCGCGCGTGCGCGGAACTGCTCTCGCACCGGCGCGTCGACGCCCTGGACGGGCGCGGGGGCTGCCGCAAGCTGATGGAGGACCAGTTCGACGACGCCGACGTCTTCAAGCTCGACGTCAAGGCGATCCGGGTCACCGGCGATCGCGCCAGTGCCCGGGTGGTCTCGGACTTCGACGGCGATCAGGTGCCGCGCACCCTCGGGCTGGTGCGCGAGGACCGCCGCTGGCGGCTGGACTCGGTCCGGCCCTAGCCCAGCGCGCGCCCGTACTGGCGGGCGTAGTAGTCGCGGTAGGCGCCGGAGCGGATGGGTTCCCACCACCACCGGTTGTCCTGGTACCAGCGCACGGTGCGGGCCAGGCCCTGTTCGAAGCGGACCTGGGGTTGCCAGCCCAGGCCGCGGACCTTTTCTGAGCCCAGGCTGTAGCGGCGGTCGTGGCCGAGGCGGTCGGTGACGTAGTCGATGAGCTCCTCGGTGGCGCCGGTGAGCTCGATGATGCGGCGCACGACGTCGATGTTGAAGCACTCGTCGGGGCCGCCGACGTTGTAGACCTCGCCGGGGACGCCGTGTTCGAGGACGTGGCCGATGCCGCGTGCGAAGTCCTCGACGTACAGCCAGTTTCTGACCTGCAGGCCGTCGCCGTAGACGGGCAGGCGGTCGGCGTGCAGGGCGTTGAGGATCATCAGCGGGACGAGCTTTTCCGGGTACTGGTAGGGGCCGTAGTTGTTCGAGCCGCGGCAGATCAGGGTCTCCAGGCCGTAGGTGTGCCGGTAGCTGGCGACCAGGAGGTCGGCGCCGGCCTTCGTCGCGCTATACGGGCTGGAGGGTTGCAGCGGGGAGGTCTCGGTGAACGACCCGGACTCGATCGAGCCGTAGACCTCGTCGGTGGAGACCTGCAGGTAGCGCAGCGAGCGCTCGCGCGCCGCCTCCAAGAGGACGAAGGTGCCCTGGGCGTGGGTGCGGATGAACGCGTCGGGCTCGGTGATCGAGCGGTCGACGTGCGTCTCGGCGGCGAAGTTGACCACCGCGTCGGCGCCGTCGATCGCCTCGGCGACCGCGTCGGGGTCGTCGATCGCGCCGTGCACGAAGACGTGCTCGACGTCATGGAGGTTCTCGCGGCGCCCCGCGTAGGTCAGCTTGTCCAAGACGACGACCTCGTCGCCGTGGTCGCGCACCCGCACGCGCACGAAGTTCGACCCGATGAACCCGGCGCCACCACAGACCAGGAGCTTCATGCCGGAACCCTTTCGGAGAGGTGGGCGGCGACCCCCTCCTGCCAGCGGGGCAGGAACACGGGGTCGGCGCGCTCGGTGCCCAGCACGCTGTAGGCGGGCCTGGGCGCCGGGCGCGGGAACCTGTCGGTCGTCGTCGGCAGCACGCGGCACGCCACCCCGGCCTGGTGGAAGACCTCGACGGTCAGCTCGTACCAGGAGCAGTCGCCGCCTGCGGCGAGGTGGTGGATGCCCTCGGCGCGCCGCTCGGCGATCTCTACCAGCGCGGGCGCCAGGTGGCCGGTCCAGGTCGGGCAGCCGCGCTGGTCGGCGACGACGCTGACCTCGTCGCGCGTCTCGGCCAGCGCCAGCATCGTGTCGACGAAGTTCTTGCCACCCGCGCCGTACAGCCAGGCCGTGCGGGCGATCGCGAAGCCGGCGCCCGACCGGGCGATCGCGCGCTCGCCGGCCAGCTTCGAGCGCCCGTACGCGGTGCGCGGCGCGGGCTCGTCGGACTCGACGTAGGGCCGGGTCGCGTCGCCCGAGAAGACGTAGTCGGTGGACACGTGGACGATGAACGCCCCGACCTCCTGGCATGCCCCGGCCACGTTGGCGGCCGCCGCGCCGTTGACGAGCGTGGCCAGGTCCTCGTGGCTCTCGGCGCCGTCGACATCGGTGTAGGCGGCGCAGTTGACGACGGCGGACGGGGCCTCGGCGCGCAGGCGGGCGCGCACGGTGTCGGCGTCGGTGAGGTCGAGGTCGTCGATGTCGGAGCCGACCGCGTGGTGGCCGAGGTCGCGGGCGACCGCGGCGACCCGCCGCCCGAGCATCCCCGCCGCGCCGGTGACGAACAGCTTCATCACAGGATGCCGATCTCGGAGTTGTCGCCGACCATGAAGCGGTAGGCGCGGGGTTGGCGGCCCTCGTCGCGCGAGACGACGACGTTGCGCCCCAGCAGCGAGGATTCCATCCGGCCGGAGAGGTTTCTGACCTTGGCGCCGGCGAGCAGGATCGAGTGCTCGACCTCGGCTTGCTCGACGAGGCAGTCTTCGGCGATTGCGGTGTAGGGCCCGATGTAGGCGTCGACCAGGCGGGTGCGCGCGCCGATGATCGCCGGGCCGCGGACGGTTGAGCGCTCCAGCCGGGCGCCCGGCTCGACGATCACGCGCCCCTCGACGCTGCAGTCGATGCACTCGCCGTCGTAGGAGGCGTGGATGGTCTCGAGGATCAGCCGGTTGGCCTCGAGCATGTCGTCCAGCCGCCCGGTGTCCTTCCACCACCCCTCGACGATGTGCGGCTCCACCCGGGCGCCGACGTCGACGAGGTGCTGGATCGCGTCGGTGATCTCCAGCTCCTCGCGCGCGCTCGGCGCGATCGCCCGCGCCGCGTCGTGGATCTGCGCCGTGAACATGTACACCCCGACGAGCGCCAGGTTGGTCTTGGGCTCCGGCGGCTTTTCGGCCAGCCGCACGACGCGGTCGCCGTCGAGCTCGGCGACCCCGTAGTGCTCGGGGTCGGGGACCGCGGTCAAAAGGATCAACGCGTCGGGCGCGTTGGTCTTGAACGCGTCGACCAGGCCGCGGATCCCGCCCTGCAACAGGTTGTCGCCCAAGTACATGACGAACGGCGCGTCGCCCAGGAACGGCTCGGCGGTCAGCACCGCGTGCGCGAGCCCCAGCGGCTCGTCCTGGACGATGTAGGTGATCGAAACGCCGAACCGGCTGCCGTCGCCGGCCGCCTCGCGGATCTCCTCGCCGGTCTCCGGCGCGATGATGATCCCGATCTCGCGGATCCCCGCCTCGGCCATCGCCTCGATCCCGTAGAACAGCACCGGCTTGTTGGCCACCGGCACCAACTGCTTCGCCGAGGTGTGCGTGATCGGACGCAACCGCGTCCCCTTCCCACCCGACAGGATCAGCCCCTTCAGATCCGCCACGGCGGCGGAGGCTAGTGGACCCGTCCGCAAGTCCGACGGGTTTCGGACGCCGTCCGCTGCCGCCCGGCGCC
>DASXRF010000413.1:0-3231 GCA_036506755.1 Solirubrobacteraceae bacterium
GAGCGCTGCGATCTCGAGGCCGGCATGGCCAAGCTCTTCGCGTCGGAGACCGCCCACGAGGTCGCCCTCGATGCCGTCCGGCTCTGCGGCACTTCCACCGCGCTCGCCATCGAGCGCTGCTACCGCGACACGCCACTCATGCTCATCGGCGAGGGCACCAACGAGATCCAGCGCACGATCATCGCGCGCCAGCTGATCGAGCGCCACGGCGAGCGCGGCGGCGGCCTCGTCTCTCGCGACGGCGAGCCCGAGGAGCGTCGGCGCATGCTGCTCGCGGTGCGGCAGGTCGTCGACAAGAGCCTGGCGCCGGTGGCCGCCGAGCACGACCGCGACGGTCGCGTGCCCGACGAGGTCCTCGGCGAGCTGGCCGACCTCGGCGTCTTCGCCGCCCTCGTGCCGCCGGCGCATGGGGGCCTCGGCCTCGACCCCGCGACGTGGACGATGGTGATCGAGGAACTCGCGCGCGCCTGGGCCGCGCCGGCGCTCGTCGCCGTGACCCAGGGCGCCGTCGCCTACGCCCTCGGCGTCGCGGGCGGCGATGCGGCCCGTCACCTGCCCGCCCTGAGCCGCGCGGAAGTGCTCGCCGCCCTCGTGCCGATCCCCCCCGCCCTCGCAACGCGGGACAGCGGCGAGTGCCTGCTCGACGGCGAGACGCCGCCCGTCCCGCACGCCGCGCGCGCCGGTCTGCTCGCCCTGACGCTCACGGACGGCAGCGCATGGTGGCTCGTCCCCTCCTCGATGACCGGCGTGACAGTCACGGCCGCCGCGCCCGATCTTGGCCTGCGCGGCGCGCCGCCGGCGGTCGTTTCGCTGGGCGGCGTCCGGCTGCCGGCGTCGCGTCCCTCGTCGTCGGCGCCTCGGCTCCTCGCCGTGGCGGATCTGGGCGTCGGCGCCGTCGCCGTCGGCGTCGGCCAGGCGGCGTTCGAGGCGGCCCTGCGCTATTCGCAGCAGCGCACCACGTTCGGCAAGGCGATCTGCCAGCACCAGGCCGTGCAGCTCAAGCTCGCCGACATGGCCACGCGGCTGACCGCCGCCCGGCTGCTCGTGACGGACGCGGCGGCGCGAATGACGCGCGACGATCTCGGCGCCGCGCGGCGCGCGCGGCGGTTCGCCGTGGACGCCACCATGGGCGTCACGCTCGAGTCCATGCGCATCCACGGCGGCTACGGCTACACCACGGAGTTTCCCGTCGAGCGTCACTACCGCGATGCCGCCGCCCTGCTGGCGGCCGCGCCGGAGGGCGCGTCGCGCTGATGGCCTACGGGCGGTACTTCGAAGAGTTCAAGGTCGGCGAGGTGATCAGGCACTGGCCCGGCCGCACCATCAGCGAAGCCGACTGCACCTGGTTCGCCCTGCTCACGATGAACCAGCATCCCGTGCACAGCGACGCGCATTATGCGGCGACGCACACCCAGCACGGCCAGCGGCTCGTGCTGGGCCCGCTGGTGTTCTCGATCGGCATCGGCATGACCGTGGCTGACGTGTCGGGCAAGGCCATCGCGAACCTCGAGATCGAGAAGATCACGCACGAGGCGCCGACGTTCATCGGCGACACGCTCTACTCCGAGTCGACCGTGCTGGCCACGCGCGAGTCTGCCCAGGGCGACCGCGGCATCGTCAGCGTCGAGACGCGCGTCAGCAACCAGCGCGGCGAGCGCGTGATGACGTTCAAGCGCACGGCGCTCGTGCCCAAGAAGACCCACGCGACGCTCGGCGAAGGGACCTTTCCCGCGTGAGCCGGGCCCCACTCGACGGCCTGCGTATCCTGACCATCTCGCAGTTCGGCGCCGGCCCCTTCGGCACCCAGCTCCTCGCCGATCTCGGCGCCGAGGTCATCAAGATCGAGGACCCCGGGGTGGAGGGCGACGTCGCCCGCCAGGTCGGTCCTTACGCGGGGGACGACGACTCGCTCTACTTCCAGTCGTTCAACCGCGGCAAGAAGTCGATCACGCTGGACCTCAAGCATCCCGAGGGGCGCGCGGTACTCCGCGACCTCGCCCGTGTCTCGCACGCCGTGTACAACAACCTGCGCGGGGATCTGCCCGAGGCGCTCGGCGTCACCTACGCGGCGCTGAAGGACGTGAATCCCGCGCTCGTCTGCTGCTCGCTGTCGGGCTTCGGGCGCACCGGCCCGCGCGCGGCCGAGCCGGCCTTCGACTATCTGATCCAGGGCTACGCGGGCTGGATGTCGGTGACGGGCGAGCCCGACGGCCCGCCCGGCAAGTGCGGCATGTCCGTCGTCGACTTCGCCGGTGGCTACGCCTCGATGGCCGCGCTGCTGGCCGGGCTGTGGGACGCGCAGCGCACAGGCGTCGGGCGCGACATCGAGCTGTCGCTCCTCGATACCGCGGTGAGCATGCTGTCGTATTACGCGATCTGGGCGCTGAACCGCGACTGGCAGCCGGCGCGCGTCGAGGACTCCGGGCACCAGTCCATCGTGCCCGCGCAGAACTTCCCGACGCGCGACGGCTGGATCGTCATCTTCTGCAACAAGGAGAAGTTCTGGACGGGCCTCGTCGAGGCGATGGAGCTGCCCGAGGTCGCGCGCGACCCGCGGTTCGCCACCTTCGCCGCCCGGCTCGCCCACAAGAACGTACTGCTCCCGATCCTCAAAGCGCGCTTCGCCGAGCACGAGACGGCCGAATGGCTCGCGCGGCTGCGTGGCAAGGTGCCGTGCGCGCCCGTGAACACGGTCGCCCAGGCACTCGACGACGAGCAGATCGCCGCGCGCGACATGATCATCGAGGTCAAGCATCCGCGCTTCGGCGTCCTGCGCACGGTCGGCAGTCCCGTCAAGACCGAGGGCGCGGGCCCGAACCTGAACCCGGCGCCCGCCCTCGGCCAGCACATCGACGAGATCTTGCGAACGCTGCTGCAGTACGATGCCGGCCGCGTCGCGGCCCTGCGCGCGTCGGGCGCGCTGGGCCGAGCGCGGTAAACTTCACCCATGCCCGAGCGGACGCTGACGGCGCCCGAGGTCGAGGACGTCACCGACGCGGAAGTCGCCCCACCGTGGATGACGATCCTGCACAACTGCGACTGCCACACCTTCGAGCAGGTCGTGAAACAGTTACAGAAGGCGATCGCGTGCAGCGAGAGCGAGGGCTGGGAGATCGCCTGGCAGGTTCACAACACGGGCAGGGCGGTCGTGAAGATCGGCCCCGAGAAGGAGTGCGTGCGCGTCGGCAACATCCTGGCCGCGATCGGCCTGGTCGTGACCGTCATCCAGTC
>DASXRF010000414.1:0-2081 GCA_036506755.1 Solirubrobacteraceae bacterium
CGACGCGGCCGCCGCCGCGGCGGGCGAGCTCGAGCGCGCGCGCGGCGTGCTCGGCCGCCGCGCGCAGCTCGGCGCGGCGCTCGTGCAGGCGCGCGCGGGCCAGGTGCGCGGCCAGCGAGATGAACTGCTCCGCCGCGGCAGGGTCCTCGGCGAGCAGCGGGTCGATCCGGGCGAGCATCGCCTCGGCGCCCTCGAGCCGGCCGCGATCGACGCGCAGCGCCGCCAGGTAGCCCAGGCTGTAGATCGTCGCCAGCCGGTTGCCGTCCTCCCCGGCCAGGCGAGCGGCCTCCTGCAGCGCCGCCTCGGCGGCGGGCACGTCGTCGCTCCAGTAGCTGGTGACCCCAGCCAGCGTCGCGGCCACCGTCCGCCAGAACGCCGTCGGCTCGGCCCATGCGCCAAGCGCCCGGGCCAGCGACCGGCGCGCGGCGCCGACGTCGCCCGCCTTGAAGGTGTGCAGCGCCCGCAGCAGCGCGGCCCACGCCGCGCGCTCCCCGCTGGCCGCGCGGCCGGCGTCCGCGAGCAGCGGCTCGACCTCGGCGAGGTGCCCGCTGTCGAGCGCCGTCCAGACGCGCGCGAGCCAGAGCCGCGTGTCGCGCTCGACGAGCTCGCCGGGCAGGCTGGCCAGCCACCCCGTCACGCCGGCGAGCTCGCCGCGGTTGAACCGCGCGAGCCAGTACGCGGCGACGAGCTCCGAGGCCGTGGCGAGATCGCCCGCGGCGAAGCTGTGGTGGATGGCGTCGTCGACGTCGCCGCGCGCGCGGTGCCACGCCGCGGCGCGCGCGTGCAGCTCGCGCGCGTGCCCGGGCCGCTCGACCTCGAGCACGTGGCGCAGGACCTCGCCGAAGAGGTGGTGGTAGCGATACCAGCCGCGGCGCTCGTCAAGCGCGACCAGCGGCAGGTTCGCGTACTCGAGCTGCTCGAGGCGCGCTGCGGCGTCGTGCCCGCCCGTCACCGCGTCGCACAGCGGCGCGGCGAGGCGTTCCAGCACCGACGTCTCCAGCAGGAAGCTGCGCAGCTCGGGCGGCTGGCCGTCGAGCACCTCTGGGGCCAGGTACTCGACGAGCTGGCGGTCGTCGCCGCTGAACGCGGCGATGAACTCGTCGGGCTCGGCGCGGCCGCGCAGCGAGAGCCCTGCGAGCTGCAGCCCGGCGGCCCAGCCCTCGGTGCGGTGCTGCAGCTGGGCGATCTGCCGCGGCGCCAGGTCGAGGCCGAGCGCGCCGTTGAGCAGGGCGGCGGCCTCGTCGTCGCTGAAGCGCAGCTCGCGCACGCGCACCTCGACGAGCTGGCCGC
Organism: Solirubrobacteraceae bacterium; assembly: GCA_036506755.1. Lineage (GTDB taxonomy): Bacteria > Actinomycetota > Thermoleophilia > Solirubrobacterales > Solirubrobacteraceae > DASXRF01. The sequence goes on from DASXRF010000414.1 coordinate 1,291, forward strand.
GGGCGCGCAGCCGCCCGAGCGGCAGCGTCGGGTCGGTGCGGGTGGCGATCGCGACGTGCAGCGTGGGCGGGAGGTGCTCGACCAGGAAGGCCAGCGACTCGTGGACGCGGGCGTCAGCCACGAGGTGCAGGTCGTCGAGCACGAGGACGAAGGGCGTCGCGCGATCGGCGAGCTCGTTGATGAGCAGCGGCACGACGACGTCGGTGAGGCTCGCTCCCGGCGAGCGCAGCGCGGCCTCGGCGGCGCGCCCGGCGGTCGGGTCGACCGTGCGCAGCGCCGCGATCACGCTCGTCCAGAAGCGGACGGGATCGTTCTCGGCGTCGTCGAGCGACAGCCAGGCGAACGGCCGCTCCTCGGCCGGCGACGCCGCCCAGAGGACCAGCAGCGTCGTCTTGCCCGACCCCGGCGGGGCGGCGACGAGCGTCAGCTTGCGGCCCCGCGCCGCGCTGAGCGCCGCGACCAGGTCGCCGCGCGGCACGAGGTCGGCGCGCCGGTGTGGCGGTCGCACCTTGGTCGCCGCCACCACGGGCGGCCAGGCGACTGGCGCGTGGCCGTGCATGGGCGAGAAACGAACCTATCGGCGGGGCATCGCCGCGTGGGGGAAGATCCTGACCGGCCATGAGCGGACGCTTCCAGGGAAGGCGGGTGCTCGTCACCGGCGCGGCGAAGGGCATCGGTCGCGCCGCGGCGCTGCGCTTCGCCTCCGAGGGCGCACGCACCGCGCTCGTCGAGGTCGACGCCGGCGCGCTCGACGGCGCGGCGGCCGCCGCGGGCGACGGCGCGCTGGCGCT
>DASXRF010000415.1:0-2977 GCA_036506755.1 Solirubrobacteraceae bacterium
TGCGCCCCGACACGAAGTTCGAGCTCGGCGACACGATCCAGGTCGCCGACCGCACGATCCACAACAACAACAACGAGCCCGGCGGCCTGTTCACGACCGAGGAGATCCTGGCCGAGTCCAACAACGTGGGCACGATCACGATCGGCCTCAAGCTCGGCGCCAGGCGCTTCAGCCGCTGGGTCAACCGCTTCGGCTTCGGCCGGCCGACGGGGATCGACCTGCCCGGTGAGGAGCGCGGCCAGGTGCTGCCCCGGTCGAAGTACTCGGGCTCGTCGATGGGCAACCTGCCGATCGGCCAGGGCGTCAGCGTCACGCCGCTGCAGATGGCCGACGAGTACGCGGCGATCGCCAACGGCGGCATGCTCCGCCCGCCGCGCGTCGTCGGCGCGGTCGGCGGCGCGGCGACCAACACGCCGCCGGGCCGGCGGATCATGTCGCCGCGCACGGCCTCCGACCTGCGCGAGATGCTCGAGGGCGTGTTCGCCCCCGGCGGCACGGCGAGCGAGGTCTCGATCCCCGGCTACGACCTGGCCGGCAAGACCGGAACGGCGAACAAGGTCGACCCCAAGACGGGCCTGTACTCGCAGGACGCCTACGTCGCCTCGTTCGTGGGCTTCGCGCCGGCTCGCCACCCGCAGCTGCTTTGCGCCGTGATGGTCGACGAGCCGCGGGGCGCGATCTACGGCGGCGTCGTCGCCGCGCCCGCGTTCGGCCAGATCATGGCCTTCGCGCTCCCGTACCTGCGCATAGCGCCCCACTAGTGGACCCGTCCGCAAGTCCGACGGGTTTCGGACGCCGCTGGCGGCCGCCTGGACCCAGCCGTCGGTCCTCGGACGATTCCCCACCCGCCCACACCTTCGGACGCCGGCCGGGGGTGGGTGGGTCGAATTCCGGCCAGCGACGCCCGACGACCCGCCGGACTTACGGACGCGCCCACTAGCCTGCCGGGCCGCCATGCGACTCAGCGAGCTCGTCCCCGGCGCCCGGTCCGACGTCGAGGTCAGCGGCCTGGCGCTCGACAACCGCCTCGTCGAGCCCGGCACGCTGTTCTTCTGCGTGCCCGGCTTCACGCGCGACGGCCACGACTTCGCGCCCGAGGCGATCGCCCGCGGCGCGGTGGCGCTCGTCGTCGAGCGCCCGCTCGGGCTCGGCGTGCCCGAGGTGCAGGTCCCGTCGGTCCGCGCGGCCATGGCGCCGATCGCCGCCCGCTTCCACGGCGATCCGACCGCGCGGCTGCAGGTCGTCGGCATCACCGGCACGAACGGCAAGACGACCTCGGCCTTCCTGGTCCGCGAGCTGCTGCAGGCGGCCGGGCGCCAGACGGCGCTGCTCGGCACGGTCAAGAGCGTGATCGGCGGCGAGGAGGCCGCGCTCGCTCGCACGACGCCCGAGGCGATCGACCTGCAGGGCGCCTTCGCACGCATGCTGCGCGCCGGCGACCAGGCCTGCGCCATGGAGGTCTCCAGCCACGCGCTCGAGCTGCACCGCGCCGACTCGATCCGGTGGGCTGCCGCGCTCTTTACCAATCTCAGCAGGGATCATCTCGACTTCCACCCGACGATGGAGGACTACTACGTCGCCAAGCGGCGGCTGTTCGAGGCCGGGCCCGACATCGTCGTCATCAACGTCGACGACGCCTACGGCGCGCGGCTGCACGACGAGCTCGGCCGCGGCATCACCGTCGCCATCGACGCCGACGCCGACCTGCGCGCCCACGACCTGCACATGACGCTGACCGGCGCCGACTTCGCCGTCGACGGGCTGCGGCTGCGCTCCCCGCTGCCCGGGCGCTTCAACGTGGCCAACGTGCTGGGCGCGGTCGCCGTCGCCCGCGCGCTCGGCGTCGACGACCAGACGATCGAGCGCGCGCTCCCACACGCCGCGCCGGTCCCCGGGCGCTTCCAGCCGGTCGACGAGGGCCAGGGCTTCGCGGTCCTCGTCGACTACGCCCACACCCCCGACTCGCTGGAGAACGTCCTGCGCGCGGCGCGCGAGCTCGCCCACGGAAGGGTGATCGTCACCTTCGGCGCCGGCGGTGATCGCGACCGCGGCAAGCGGCCGCTGATGGGCGCGATCGCCGCGCGCCTGGCCGACGAGGTCGTCGTCACCAGCGACAACCCGCGCTCCGAGGACCCCGAGGTGATCGTCGCGCAGATCATGGGCGGGATCGAGCGCGACGACGTGCGCGTCGAGCTCGACCGCCGCGGGGCGATCGAGGGGGCGATCGCGCTCGCCGCCGACGGCGACGTCGTGGTCATCGCCGGCAAGGGCCACGAGCAGGGCCAGGAGTTCGCCGGCGGCCACAAGGTCCCGTTCGACGACGCGACGGTCGCCCGGGAGGCATTGCGTGCACGCCTGGTCGCCTGAGCGGATCGCCGAGGCGGCGGGCGCGCGCCTCGTCGCGCCCGCGCCGCGCCGCGACGGCCCGCGCCGCGCGGTCGTCGACTCGCGCGAGGTCACCCACGGCGACCTCTTCGTCGGGCTGCGCGGCGAGCGCGCCGACGGCGGGCGCTTCGCCGCGCAGGCGCTGGCCGCCGGCGCCTGGGGCGTGCTCGTCGCGCCCGAGCACGCCGGGGATGCGCGGTGCGCCTCGGGTGGGCGGGATTGCATTCTGCTGGCGGCCGACGACCCGCTGCAAGCCCTCCAGCGCCTGGCCACCGCATGGCGGCACGCCCTCGGCGCCACCGTCGTCGGCATCACCGGCTCGACCGGCAAGACCTCGACCAAGGACCTGCTCGCCGGCATGCTGCGCCCGCACCGGCGCACGGTCGCCACGCCGCAGAACTACAACACCGAGATCGGCCTGCCGCTGACCGTCCTCGGCGCGCCGGCCGACACCGAGGTCCTCGTGCTCGAGATGGCCATGCGCGGCGCCGGCCAGATCGCCGAGCTGGCGGCCATCGCCGAGCCCGACGTCGGGGTCGTCACCAACGTCGGTCCCGTCCACCTCGAGCTGCTCGGCACGCTCGAGGCGATC
>DASXRF010000416.1:0-7885 GCA_036506755.1 Solirubrobacteraceae bacterium
ATCGAGATGCACTTTTTGCCCGACGTGTACGTGCCGTGCGAGCAGTGTCACGGCAAGCGCTACAACCGCGAGACGCTCGACATCCGCTTCAAGGGCAAGACGATCGCGGACGTGCTCGAGATGTCGGTCGAAGAGGCGCTCGACTTCTTCAAGAACATCCCCAAGATCAAACGCCGCCTCCAGACTCTGCACGACGTCGGACTCGACTACATCCGGCTCGGCCAGCCAGCGACCACGCTCTCCGGAGGTGAGGCTCAGCGCGTCAAGCTGGCCACCGAGCTGTCCAAGGTGGCGACGGGCGCGACGCTGTACATCCTCGACGAGCCGACGACCGGCCTGCACTTCGCCGACGTCCAGCGGCTGCTCGACGTCCTGCACCGGCTCGTCGCCCAGGGCAACTCGGTCGTGGTCATCGAGCACAACCTCGACGTGATCAAGACCGCCGACCGCATCATCGACATGGGGCCCGAAGGCGGCGAAGAGGGCGGGCGCGTCGTCGCCTCCGGCACCCCCGAGGAGGTCGCCGGCGTCCCGGCGTCCTACACCGGCCAGTTCCTCGCCGACCTCGTCGCGCCGGCGGCGCCGCGGGTCAGTCGGCGGCGCGCGAAGGCGGCGGCGTAGGCGTAGGGCGGGTTTCGGGTTCGGCTGGGCCGGTGCGGCGGTGGCGGGCTGCGGCGGCGGGGGACCTCTCGCGCGGGCCCGCGTTCGCGCCAGTCAGGCCGCTGGTCTGGCCGTGCAGCGCTCGGGGCGCTCAGGTGGTCGCCCTTTGCTCGAGGTCCCCCGCCGCCGCGCCCGAGCGGCCGCGCGGTGCCTGCGGAGCTCCTCGCCCTTGCCGGAGTCGGGCGGGAGGAGGGTCGTCGCGGCGCCGCCACCGCCGCCCCCGCCGGTCGGCGCGGTGGTCACGGTGCCGTCGGTCGTCGTTGCCGGCGGCTGCGCGTCGGTCGTGGTCGCGCCGCCGCCGCCACCGCCGCTGCCGCCGCCACCGCCACCGCCGCTGTTGACGCCGCCGCCGCCGGTCTCGGCCTCGACCTCGGTCGCCTCGGTCTCGACCTCGCTCGCCTCGGGCTGCGTCGTCGCGCCGGCGACCGTCTCGCCGCCGCGTCCGCCGTGGCCGCTGTGGCCGCCGCCGCGATGGCCCGTGTGCCCGGTCTCGCCCGCGCTGCCGCCGCCACCGCTGTGATGGACCTCCTGCACGGCGCTGCCGGTGCGGCCGGAGCCGCTGTGGCGGTTCACGGGGCGCGTGACGGGTGTGGCCGAGTCCCGGCGGCCGCGGTCGGCTCCGCCGCTGTGGGCGCCGCCACGCCGCCGGTCACCGGAGCGCTCGCCGTGCGACGTCGACCGGCGCTCGGAGGCGCCTGCGCCGTGCTCGCGCCGGTCCGCAGGCGCAGCGGCGCCGTGCGAGGTCGATGCCGCTCCGGCCTTGGGATGGGCCGCCGCCTCGCGCGCCGCGGGGGGACGCTGATGGTGCGGTGTCGGGGTGTGCACGACGCCGGTGCCCACGGCGCCGCCGACCACGGCGCCGGTGACGAGGACGCCCGCGCCCGCCTTGGTCAGCACGGCGGTCAGCCCGGCGCCGGCGCCCGCGGCGACCTCCGCCGCGCCCGATCCGCCGCCGCCGGCGGCGGCGAGCTCGAGCGTCTTGACGAGCAGCGGCTGCGGCGTCAGCGCGGTGGCCGCTGCGCGCAGCGCGGCCCGCGCGCGGAAGATCTGCTGGCGCGCGGCACCGGGTGTGAGGCCCAGCGCGACCGCGATCTCGTCGTGCGAGCGGCCCTCGAGCTCGCGCAAGAGGATGGCGTCGCGCTGGTTGGCCGGGAGCGCCGCCAGGGCGTCCAGGGCCTCGCGCAGGCGCTCGCGGCGCTCGATCACGTCGTCGTCGAGCGGCAGCAGCTCGGCCGCATCGCCGAGCGGCTGCTCGTCGCGCGCAGAGCGCAGCGTGTTCAGCGCGGCGTTGTGGACGATGCGGTAGAGCCAGGGACGCAATTCGATGGTCTTGTCGGGATTGGCGATCAGCGCGGCGTGGGCGTTGACGAAGGCCTGCTGGACGGCGTCTTCGCCGCGGCTCGGGCCGACGAGGCGCGCGGCGTAGCGCTCGAGTGCGGGGCGGTAGCGCTCGACGATCGCCTCGAACGCCCGCTCGTGACCGTCGCGCGCGAGGGCGACCAGCCGGTCGTCGGTCTGCACGCGCAACAGCGATGCGCCGGCGAGGCGGGCGGGGGAGCGCAGGAGGCGAGGCTGCATCGGATCACGTCTACCTGAGCCCGGGCGGGCCGACCAGTGGTAGTTCTGGCAGACCCGCCCGCGAGCTTCCTCACTTCAGGACCTCGACCTCCTCGAAGACCATGCCGTCCGTGCCGGCCATTAGCTTCGCCTCGTGGACGGGCAAGCCGGCCTTCAGCTCGGTGGCCGCGCAGCTGCGCGAGCGCCCGGGGCCGCTGCGATCGCTGCCGCCGGAGTGCTCGGTCTCGCTCTCGTCGCTGTGCTCGGTCTCGTTCTCGGTCTCGTCCTCGGTCCCGTCGCCGTGGCGGCCGCTGTCGTCGGCAGGCGCGGCGGCCGTGTCGCTCGGCGACGCCGAGCTCGAGCCCCCGCCGCTGGCCGGCGGCTGCGGATCGCCGTTGCGGGCAGCGCGGGCGGTCGTCGACCCGCGGCGGTGATGGGACGTGGCGGTCTCGCTCTCGACCTCGCGCTCGTCGTGGGCGGAGCACGAGACGCGCGTGGCGTCGGTGAGCCTGCCGGACACCTCTGAGCCGTCCGGGAGCGTGATCGTCAGCACGCCGTCGCGCAGCGAGGCGACCTTGCCGGCGTTCTCCTTGCCGTCGGCGATGCCGTCGCCGTCGGTGTCGCGCCGGCGCGGGTTGTTGCCGGTGCGCACCTCGGCGCCGTCCTCGAGGCCGTCGCGGTCGGAGTCGGGGCGCTGCGGGTCGGTCTTCCGGCGGTACTCGCCGCGGTTGTTCAGGCCGTCGTCGTCGGTGTCGCGCGTGGCCTGTTTGACGTTGAGCGACAGGTGATGTCGCTTCTCCCACGAGTCGGGGAGACCGTCATGATTGCGGTCGGTGCCCTTGGCGAGGGCGCCGGCGGGGAGGGCGAGCAGTGCGAGCGCTGCTACCGCCGGGGCAAGGATGCGGCTCGGCATGTGAGGGGGTTCTCCTGGGGGTGCGCGGTTGGGGATGCGCGTCTTGAACACGCGAGCCGTGGCGAAGATCACGCGGCGCACGATCTGGCACGCTGCCGCGTCATGGACACCGTCGCCAAGGCCCGGCTGTGGTCGCAGAAATGGCGCTGGTACGAGCGCAACGCCCTGCCCTGGAACCGGGCCCGGATCCATTGGGAGTTCGCGCAGCGCCAGGCGTTCTGCCGCTGGCCGGTGCACGGCAACGTCCTGGAGGCCTTCCGCGAGGGCCGCCTGGAGATCGGCGAGCACACGCTCCTGGAGCCCGGCGTGTGGCTGACGCTGCCCGGCGCCGCGCGCGTGCGCATCGGCGGCGGGACGTTCCTCAACCTCGGGGTGATGGTCGCCGCCCAGGATCTCGTCGACATCGGCGACCACTGCATGTTCGCCAACGGCTGCTTCGTCACCGACGCCAACCACCGCTTCGATCAGCTCGACAAGCCGGTGACCTGGCAGGGCTTCACGTCCAAGGGGCCGACGCGCGTCGGCGACAACGTGTGGTGCGGGGCCAACGTGGTGATCACGAGCGGCGTGACGGTGGGAGAGCGCTGCGTCATCGGCGCGAACAGCGTCGTCACCAACGACCTGCCGCCGTTCTCCATCGCCGCCGGCGTGCCCGCCCGCGTCCTGCGTCGCTTCGGGCCGGCGGCCTGATGGCCACCGAGGCGCGCCTGCTCGTCTCCTGCCCGGACCGGCCGGGGATCATCGCCGCCATCTCGCGCTTCCTCTACGAGCGCGAGGCGAACATCGTCTCCTCCGACCAGCACTCCACCGACCCGGAGGGCGGCCTGTTCTTCCTGCGGATGGAGTTCACCGTCGACCACCTGACGGTCACGCGCGAGGCGCTCAGCCGCGAGTTCGCGGCCGAGGTCGCCGATCCGCTCGGGATGTCGTGGCGGCTGCGCTACCTCGACCAGGTCCCGCGCGTCGCGATCATGGTCTCGCGCGAGGACCACTGCCTGCTCGACCTGCTCTGGCGCTGGCGGCGCGACGAGCTGGACTGCCGGATCGGCCTGGTCGTGTCCAACCATCCCGACCTGCGCGCCGACGTCGAGAGCTTCGGGATCCCGTACGAGCACGTCCCGGTCGAGCGCGACCGCAAGCCGGAGGCGGAGGCGCGCCAGCTCGAGCTGCTGGCCGGGCGCTTCGACCTCGTCGTGCTCGCCCGCTACATGCAGATCCTCTCGGGCGACTTCCTCGAGCGCGTGGGCGCGCCGGTGATCAACATCCACCACTCGTTCCTGCCGGCCTTCGCGGGCGCCGACCCGTACCGCCGCGCGGCCGAACGCGGCGTGAAGATCATCGGCGCGACCGCGCACTACGTCACCGAGGAGCTCGACGCCGGGCCGATCATCGAGCAGGACATCGAGCGCGTCTCGCACCGCGACAACCCCAAGGCGCTCGCCCACATCGGCCGCGACGTCGAACGCGTCGTGCTGGCCCGCGCCGTGCGCTGGCACCTCGAGGACCGCGTGCTGGTCCACGAGGGCCGGACCGTCGTCTTCTAGGCGTTCACATTAACTGAAATAGGGGTCAGACCCCTTTCAGGCGCGTGCGGAAGTCGGCGAGCTCGCCGGGGTCGATCGAGTAGGTGTGCTCGGGCGCGGGGTAGCGCTTGGCGCGGACGTCCTCGGCGAACGCGCCGACGCCGCGGACCATGTCGTCCATGACGTCGCCGTAGCGCTTGACGAAGCGCGCGCCGGCGCCCTCGCGGATGCCCAGAAGGTCGTGGAAGACGAGCACCTGGCCGTCGGTCGACGCCCCCGCCCCGATGCCGATGACCGGGACCTCCATGCTGTACATGAGCTCCTCGGACACGGCGGCGGGGATGGCCTCGAAGACGATCGCGAAGCAGCCCGCGGCCTGGAGCGCCATCGCGTCCTCGGCGACGCGCAGCGCCGCGCCGGCCGTGCGGCCCTGGGCCTTGTAGCCGCCCAGCGCGGTGGCGGTCTGCGGGGTCAGGCCCACGTGGCCCATGACGGGGATGCCGGACTCGACGATCGCGCGGGCGCGGTCGACCATCCGGCCGCCGCCCTCGAGCTTGACGGCGTCGGCGCCCGCCTCCTTGACGAAGCGCTGGGCGGTGGCGATCGCCTGCTCGTCGCTGGCCTCATAGGAGCCGAAGGGAAGGTCGCTGATCATCAGCGGCGTGCGCAGGCCGCGGCGCACGGCGGCGCTGAGCATGACGAGCTCGTCGACGCTGACCGGGACCGTCGAGGTGTAGCCGAGCACGACGTTGGCCGCGCTGTCGCCGACCAGGACGAGGTCGACGCCGGCGGCGTCGGCGACGCGCGCCGACGGGTGGTCGTAGGCGGTGACCATGACGATCGGCTCGCCCAGCCGCTTCTTCTCGGCCAGGCGGGGGAGCGTCATCGGCAGGGCGTCCAGCGCGCCGGGCGCCCGCGGGGTGGTGGTGGACATGCTGTCTCCTTGTGTTGGTTGGCGCCCTCAGGTCAGGAGGGTCGCCACCTCGGCGTCGACTTCAATGACCCGGTTGGTGTCCTTCTCCACGTGCACGACGCGCGGCGCGTAGGTCTCCATCTCGACCTTGTCGTACTGGCCGTAGGAGATGACGATGATCGTGTCGCCGCGGTGCACGAGGCGCGCGGCGGCGCCGTTGATCTTCATCTCGCCCGAGCCGCGCTCGCCGGCGATCGTGTAGGTCTCGAAGCGGGCGCCGTTCTCCACGTCGACGACGGCGACCTGCTCGTGCTCGAGGATGTCCGCCGCCTCGAGAAGATCGGGGTCGATCGTGATCGAGCCGACGTAGTGCAGATCGCAGTCGGTCACCGTCGCGCGGTGGATCTTGGACTTGAGCATCACTCGCTGCATGGCGTTCAGGGCCTCCCGATGAGCTGGTTGTCGATGAGCCGGGTCTCGCCGACGCGGGCGGCGACGGCGACGAGGACCTCGCCGTCGAGCGCCTCGGCCGGCGCGAAGGTGTGGGGGTCGACGAGCGCGAGGTACTCGGGCTCGACGCCGGCCTCGCGCATCGCGGCGACGCCGGCCGCCCGGCTGGCGGCGAGGTCGCCGCCGTTGCGCGCGGCGTGCGCCGCGGCGTCCAGGCCGCGCTTGAGCGCCAGGGCGCGGCGGCGCTCGTCGCCGCGCAGGCGGACGTTGCGGCTTGACAGCGCGAGGCCGTCGGGCTCGCGCACGGTCGGCACGGCCTCGATGCGGACGGGCAGGTCGAGGTCGCGCACGAGCCGCCGGACGACGGCGAGCTGCTGGGCATCCTTCTGGCCGAAGTAGGCCACGTCGGGCGCGACGATGTTGAGGAGCTTGGCGACGACGGTCGCCACGCCGTCGAAGTGGCCGGGGCGCTGGGCGCCCTCGAGGGGCTCGCTGACGCCGCCGACGTGGACGGTCGTGGCGAAGCCCGGCGGGTAGACCTCCGCGACCGGCGGTGTGAAGAGGAGGTCGACCCCCGCGTCGGCGGCCAGCGCGGCGTCGCGCGCCTCGTCCCGGGGGTAGGCGGCCAGGTCGGCGGCCTCGTCGAACTGCGCCGGGTTGACGAACAGCGAGACGACGACCTCGTCGCAGCCGGCGCGGGCGGCGCGGATGAGCGACAGGTGCCCCTCGTGCAGGGCGCCCATCGTGGGGACGAGCCCGATCGCGCGGCCCTCGCGGCGCGGGCCGGTCAGGGCGGCGCGGACCTCGGCGACGGTGCGCAGCGTCCTCATGCGGGGAGGCCGGCCAGGTCGCGGGTCGCCTGCGCGAGCGCGTCGAAGAGCTCGAGCGCCTCGGGACATCGCTCGGCGACGGCCTCGCGCTGGCGCTCGACGGTAGCCGCGTCGCCGCGGGCGATCGGGCCGGTGAGCGCGCGCTCCGCGCCCAGCTCGGCCCAGTTCTCGACGGCCGCGCGGACGAGCGGCACGAGCGCCGCGCGGTCCACCCCGGCGGTCGCGGCGAGGCGCTCGGCCGCGCCCTCGAGGGTCACGACGAAGTTGGCGGCGATCGAGGCGGCGGCGTGGTAGGCGGCGCGGTCGGCGTCGGCGACCTCGACGGACCGCATGCCGAGCCGCTCGGCGAGCGAGCGGGCGAGGCCGAGCGCCCGGTCGGTGCTGCCCGCGATCGCCGCCGTCGCGCCCGCGAACGTGGCGCCCGCGGCGGTCACGGTCATCAGCGGGTGCAGGCTGAAGGCCTCGTGCGGCGCGAGCGGCGCGAGGGTGCTCGCGCCGCTGAGGTGGCCGACCACGCGGCCGGGGACGATCGCCGCCGCTGCGGCGGCGATCTCGCCGTCGGGCACGGCGAGGAGGACGACGTCGGCGCCGGCGCCGTCGGCACCGCGGCCCAGCGGGGCGTCGAGGTCGAGCGCGTCGCTCAGCGCGCGACCCATTCGGCCGCGGCCCACGACCACGCAGCGCAGGGGAAGAGAGTGGGTCTCCATCTGACGGTCCAGCTCCCGAGGGGGATGCCGGTCGCGATCTGCTGTTGTTTCTCTTTCTCCGGGAGAAGAGCGTCGGAAAAGGTCCGTCCCTGAAGGTGACGGCCGCGTCACGAACGGTACCACGTGACGCGTCGTCGGTTACCCCATCCGCCCGCCGTTCTACCCTCCCGGGCATGCCGCCGAAGGAGGAGCGCCGCGAGGCGCTCAAGCTGGTCTACGAGCAGGCAAGGGGGTGCGCGAAGTGCCCGGAGCTCGCGGCGACGCGCACCCAGGTCGTGTTCGGCGCCGGGAACGCCGACGCCGACCTCATGTTCGTCGGCGAGGCCCCCGGC
>DASXRF010000417.1:0-4968 GCA_036506755.1 Solirubrobacteraceae bacterium
GGTTGAGCCCGTCGGGATCGACCTTGAGCAGAGCGACGTCCGCGTCGGCGTCGAAGCCCACGACGTCCGCCGGCACGCGGTTGTGGTCACCGAACTCGACGAAGACCTGCTTCGCCTCGCGAGGGGTGCCGCCGCCGTTGAGGCGGCCCCCGTTGGTCACCACGTGCGCGTTGGTGACGATCTCGCCCTTGTCGGAGATCACGAAGCCCGACCCCTGCCCGGCCTGCGCGCCGCCGCCCAGCAGGCCCCCGCCGCCGGCGAACACGCTGGTGATCGTCACGACGCTCGGCGCGTCGCGCTGATAGATCGCCGCCGGGTCGAAGTCGCCGCCGCCGACGGCGCGCTCGACGGTGACCTGCGTCGTGACCGTGCGCGTGGCGGCGGGCGGGGTCGCGTTGTCGTCGCCGCCCCCGCAGCCGGCGAGCGCCACGACCGCCGCGAGCGCCGCCGCGCGCCTCATGTCGGCAGCTCGAACGAGAACGTCGTGCGCCCCGGCTGGGAGTCGACCGCGAGGCGCCCGGCCATGCGCTCGGCGAGCTCATGGGCGATGGCCAGCCCGAGGCCCGAGCCCTGGGCGTCGTCGGACGTGTAGAACGGCTCGAAGATCCGCTCCATCGACGAGCGCTTGATCCCCGGACCGAAGTCGCGGACCGCGAGCTGCACGACGCCGTTGGCGCGCGACGCCGACACGACGACGTTCGTTCCCTCCGGCGTGTGCGTCAGCGCGTTGTCGATGAGGATGCGCAGGACCTGCGCCACCCGCTCAGGATCGCATACGGCCTCCACCCCGCCGCGGGGCAGGCGCAGCTCCAGATGGGACCCGTGGCGGGTCAGCGCCGGGATGAACTCGGCGGTCACCGCCTCGGCCAGCACCCCGAGGTCGGTCGGCTCCGGGCGCAGCTCCAACGAGCCGGCCTCCAGTCGCGAGAGGTCGAGCAGCTCCGTCGCCAGCGTCTGCAGGCGCGCGACCTGGTCGCGCATCAGGGCGAGGAACGACTCGCGCTCGGCGTCGTCGAGGTCCTCGTCCTGCAGCAGCTCGACGAACCCGCCCAGCGAGAAGATCGGCGTGCGCAGCTCGTGCGAGGCCGTGGCGATGAACCGCTTGCGCGCCGAGTCCAGCTGGGCCAGCTGGCGCTGCATGTCGTCGAGGGCCATCGCCAGGTGGCCGAGCTCGTCGGTGCGGTCGACCGGGAACCGGGCGCTGAAGTCGCCGCGCGCCACGCGCCGGGCGATGTTCTCGAGGCGCTTGATGCGCTGCGAGAGCATGCGCGAGACGAGCAGTCCGAGCAGCGCGGCGAACAGCACGGCGAGCCCACCGGCGGCGAGCACCCGGCGGCGGATGAGCCCCACGGTGTCGGCGACGTCCGAGAGCGGCGAGGAGAAGACGGCGACGCGCAGCTTGTCGCCGCGCCGCAGCGGGATCGCCGCCTCGGCCATCCGGCCACCCGGCCCGGGCTCGGTCGCCGTGACCACCCGGCGAGCCTGCGAGGCCTCGGCCGCCACCGCGAAGTCGAGGTCGGGGTCGCGCACCTGGCCGGCCGAGTCGGCGACCGGGATGACCTGACGGCTCTTGGCCGGACCGACGACGTTGAGCAGCGTCACGCGAGCGTTGGTCTGCTGAGCGACGTCGGAGACCAGGCCGCTGACCTGGCGCGAGTTCAGGCTGGCCGAGAACGTCTCGCGCAGCTCGGGCCCGAACAGCCGCGCGGACTCCTCGAGCGCGTGCAGCTTGTCGTCGCGCAGCCGCGACTCCAGCGTCGGGATGACGTACGAGAACACCACCCCGAGCGCCGCCAGGGTGATCATGAAGAACCCCAGCGTGAGGCGGGCGGTCAGGCTCATCGCGGCGAGTGCGCGTGGTCCCGGTCGCGGTCGCGGAACCGGTAGCCGACACCGCGGACGGTGAACAGGTACTCGGGATCCTTGGCGTCGCGCTCGAGCTTCTCGCGCAGGTGGCGGATGTGCACGTCGATGGTCCGCGGGTCGCGGAACGCCGAGTCGCCCCAGATGCGCGTGAGCAGCATGTCGCGCGTGAAGACGCGGCCGGGGTTGGCGGCGAGCGCCTTGAGGATCTCGAACTCCACGAAGGTCAGGTCGACGTCGGCGCCGCGCACGCGCACCGCGCGCTTGGAGGGGTCGATCTCGAGGTCGATCACCTGCAGTGGCGCCTCCTCGTCGAGCGACTCGGTGCGCGACATCCCGGCGCGGCGCAGCGCGGCGCGCACGCGCGAGCGGAACTCGCGCAGGGAGAACGGCTTGGTGATGTAGTCGTCGGCGCCGAGCTCGAGGCCGAGGACCTTGTCGATCTCCTCGGCCTTGGCGGTGAGCATGATGATCGGCACGGTGGAGCGCGCGCGCAGCCGCCGGCAGACCTCCAGCCCGTCCATCTTGGGCATCATCACGTCGAGCACGACGAGGTCGAACGGACCCTCGCCGAAGCGCTGGAGCGCCTCGCGGCCGTCGTTGGCGCGGACGACCTCGTATCCGTCCCGCTGGAGCGGGAAGCTGAGCAGGGTCTGGATCGGCTGCTCGTCGTCGACGAGGAGGATGCGTGGGGGGCGATCGGCCATGTGCAGCACACTGTGCCACTCCGGATGCTCAATCTGCGCCTGTATCGCACCGCGTGGCTGCCGGTGCTCTTCTGCCTGGTCGTCGTCGCGTTTTCCCTGCACGCGCGGCCGCGCGGGGTTCCGACGACCCTGGCCCCCGACGCCTTCGACGGCCCGCGCGCCGCGCGCACGCTCGAGGGCCTGGCCGCGGCCTTCCCCGATCGGCGCCCGGGATCGCCGGGCGACGACGGCCTGGCCGAGCGCGTCCGCGCCGGCTTCGTGCACGCGTTCTGCGCCGAGGTCGGCCGGACCGAGTGCGCCCGGCGGGTGCTCGAGTGGCGCTTCCGCGCGCGGACGATCGACGGCCGGCGCGAGCTGCGCACGGTGGTCGCCGCGAGGCCCGGACGTTCCGAGCGGCGCATCGTCGTGCTCGCCCACCGCGACGCGGCAGGCCACGGGGCCAAGGCTGAGCTGTCGGCCACGGCCGGCCTCCTCGAGCTCGCCCAGGTCCTGGCCGGGCGGGTGACGCAGCGCAGCGTCATGCTGGTCTCGACCAGCGGCGGCAGCGGCGGCGCGGCCGGCGCCCGCGACCTCATCCGCCACGCCGGCGGCCCCGTCGACGCGGTGCTCGTGCTCGGCGACCTCGGCGGGACGGTCTCGCACAGCCCGTGGGTCGTGCCGTGGTCCAACGCGCGCGGCTCGGCCCCGATGCGCCTGCAGCGCACGGCCGAGCTGGCGGTCCGCGAGGAGGCCGGCTCGCCCGGCTCGCCCTCGCTGCCGATGCAGTTCCTGCGCCTCGCCTACCCGCTGACCGTGGGCGAGCAGGGCCCGCTCGACGCGGCCGGGCTGCCGGCGGTCCTGATCGGCCCCGGCGGCGAGCTGGGCGCCACGACGGACGAGGCGGTCGACGCCAACCGCCTGCGGATCTTCGGGCGCGGCGTGCTGCGCACGATCACCGCGCTCGACAACGGCTCCGACGTCGAGCGCGGCGCGGCGACCGGGCTGGTCGTCCACGGCCAGGTCATGCCCGAGTGGGCGATGCGCCTGCTCGTCGCGGCGCTGCTGCTGCCCGCGCTGCTGGGCTCGATCGACGGGCTGGCGCGGGTCCGCCGCCGCGGCGGGAGGACGGGGCGCTGGGTCCTGTGGGCGCTGGCGGCGGCGGTGCCGCCGGTGCTCGCCGCGCTGTTCGCCATCGCGCTGCGCGCCGTCGGCCTGCTCGGCGCCGCGCCCGCCGCGCCGGTCGCGCCCGATCGCGTGCCGATCGGCGGGGTCGCGCTGGTCGCCACGCTGCTCGTGCTCGCCGGCGGCTGGGTCTTCGCCCGCCGGACGATCGTCGCGGGCCTGGGCGTCGACCGCCCGGACACCGCGGCCGCGGCAGCGGGGGTGGCGACGCTCACCGCGCTGGTGGTCGCGCTCGTCTGGGTGCGCAACCCGTACTCGGCCGCGCTGCTCGTGCCCGCCGCGCACCTGTGGCTGTTCGCGGTGGCGCCCGACGTGCCGATCGGCCGCGGGCGCGGCGTCGCGCTGGCGGCAGGCGGCTTCGTCCCACTCGCGCTGGCGGCGCTCGGCTACGGGCTGGCGCTGGGCGCCGGTCCGCTGGCCCTCGCCTGGATCGCGCTGCTCGCGATCGCCGGCGGCCACGCGGGGCCGATCGGCGTCCTGCTCGGCGCCGTCGTGCTCGGCTGCGGCCTTTCGGCGCTGGTCGTCGCGCGCTGCCGCGTCCCCCCGCCATCGCGCCGCATCGCGCCGCCCGACGTGGTCTCGCGCGGCCCGCTGACCTACGCCGGCCCGGGCTCGCTCGGTGGCACCAAGAGCGCGCTGCGCCGATGAAGGAGACGATGCGGCAGCTCCTGCGCGCGCTCTCCTCCGTGCTGATCGTCGCCGGCGCGCTGCTCATCGCCGACGCGGGGGCGACCGTCACGTGGCAGGAGCCGCTGTCGGCGCTGCTCGGCCGCCTCAGCCAGGACAAGCTCTCGGGGCAGCTCGACCGGCTCGAGACCGCCGGCCTCACGCCGGTCGAGCGGCGCGTCGTGCAGGCGCTGCCCGACCCGCGCCGGCGGATCGCGTTCCTCGCGCGCTCGCTCAAGCGCCGCGCCTCCGACGGTCAGGCCGTCGGCCGCATCCGCATTCCCGAGCTCGGCGCCGACTTCGTCGTCGTCAAGGGCACCGCCGCCGGCGACCTGCGCAAGGGGCCGGGCGCCTACCCGCAGACGCCGCTGCCCGGCGCGCCCGGCACGGTGGCGATCGCCGGGCACCGCACCACCTACGGAGCGCCGTTCCGCCACATCGACCGTCTCCGCCGGGGCGATCCGATCTCGGTCACGATGCCCTACGCCACGTTCACCTATCGGGTCGAGCGCCGGCGCATCGTCGGCCCCGACGCGCTGTGGGTCATCAAGCGCGTCGGCTACGACCGCCT